>JBJKPO010000339.1:0-5544 GCA_046706235.1 Bacillota bacterium
CTATTTCCACCACAACCCACCAAACCTAATAACATAAATCCGATAAAAATAGTTAATAAGAATTTTTTTATAAACAAGGAAGTAATAACCTCCAAATATATCTATTGGTTATATTATACTATAAAATAATCCAAAAATAAACAGTAAATTAATCCCTTGGGTAAAATCCAAAATAATCGAAATAATCGCTTTTAACAATTCCGAAATTATGCGCTATTATTTTAACAAATACCAATTAAACTTTATTGATCAAATATTAATTCCATGTTACAATGAATTATAATAAACCATTGTCATTTATATTAAATTATCATCTTTTATATCCAATTGTCTGGTTTTCCGCAAAGATAGTGATTATTTAAAAACTTACCCCAGAAAACGCATTTCGAGCTATACAATCAAATTTAACCCGGCATTAATAGAGTTTAGGATTCTTCACAGCGCTTTCTTAATACTTTTTTACATACCACGGAGGCTATCAAAATGAATGCTATACGTAAACCCAAACATAAGATGCCGGTTCGAAACGCGGTTAAAAAGTCCATGCCGCAAAATACCAAACGCGGGGTGATCCTTGGATTAATTACACTCATGATTCTATCAGCTTCGGTTATTTTTGCAGTTAATTACCCGAATAATATTAAAAAAACGGTATCCGGACCATGGGGAGTTTTAGAAGAAGATACGATTGTAATCACCCCTCCGGCAAATTTTATCAATAGTTTGAACGCTTATTTCGAACCGAGTACTCACTGGATATTTCGCAACTACAATCTTAATGAAATTCGTTCATTATTTATCAATACGGGAATTCGGGAAAAAGCTTGCGATGAATTAATCAAAAATACCCAACCAAGCCCGGATGGCAACGGATTTGTCACCACGCCGCCGGATTCTATTTTATGGAATTTTTCACCGGAAATCAGAGGAAAATTATATCCGATTATCGGCAAATCGGGTAATAATGGTGAGAATTCACCTTATTACGTCCCCTATCATTTCGATTCCTCAAATCCCGCTGAATGGTTGCATAACAGCCATCTTCGTAAAAATCTCCAGGATAAATTACTACGCTTGGTTTATCATCTGGATAAAACCTGCTGTATCAGCGATCTTCATCTATTGATTCCTTTTTTAAAAAACCAGGATGAAATCAACGGTTTATTACAAATTATCTTTCGGACCAAGGCATTGACGGTTTATCTGCGAATTAAGGAAGGCGAGGATATTAGTAAACTTGTCGATTATTGGGGGAATTTCGGCCGGGTTCAAGATATTGCTCCTTTATTTGAAAGCTTAAGTGATAGTCCCGGCGGCGGCAAGTTGGATATTATCAACATTCTACCTCCAATTCCGCGGGTCCGGCTGAATACATATGTTAATATCCGGGAGTTTCAAAAAAATCTGCGTGATTGCAACTGGACCACCTTGAATTTCTATAACGATCAGCCGGACGAACGGGTTAACGACAATATCAAAAAACCATTGTTCTTTAAAAAAGTAACCAAATCATTATCACCGGATGAACAGCCTAAATTTGGCGACCTGGTAATTATCAAGACCCGGAATAATTATGTCCTGCATAGCTGTGTTTATATCGCCGATAATTTGGTATATACCAAAAACGGCTTCAGTCCTCATACCCCGTTTATCTTAACCAATTTGGATAATGTCATGTCCTTTTACCGTTTTTACGGAGGCGTCAAGACCTCGATTTGTTCCCGGATCGTCGGCGATACTCATGCGATAAACTTCTAATTTTTTACTTACCGATTTTTGTTTTTATAAAATCGCAAATCGCTTGCATCGCTTGCCGTGATTCCGGAATAAAAGGCGGAAGCAGAGGATAACAATGAATCATTCCCTTCCCAACTTTCAGGGTAACTTCCACACCTGCCGATTTCGCTTTTTCAGCAAACCGTACCGAATCATCGCGCAGGGTTTCATCATCACCGGCATAAATCAGAATGGGCGGAAGGCCATGCAACTTCCCATATAGAGGAGAAATTAACGGAAATTCGGGGTCATGATCACCGACATAGTATTTACCGCAAACCATATTCATTCCGGGATAGGATAAACACACCTTGGCTTTGGTATGATGGGATTCTCCGGTGAACTTAAAATCAGTCAACGGAGAAAGCGTCACCGCGGCGGCGGGAAGCGGAATACCTTGATCCCGGAGAGCCAGCAACATCGCTAAACAAAAATTCCCACCGGAAGATTCTCCCGCAATCACAATCCGGGAAGGTGAAACACCTTCAACTAACAACCAGCGATAAGCCGACAGCGAATCTTCAAGCCCCGCCGGGTAAGGATGTTCCGGAGCCAGCCGGTATTCAAACAGGAGGGCGGCAATTCCAGTGCCTTGAACGAACTTGGCGACATGCATCCGGTGATCCAGGCATGAACCCGATACAAAAGCACCCCCGTGGATATAAAAAATCACTTTATCTTTTGCAACCCCGGAAGGTAAAATCCATTCCCCCGGTAAACCCGCTGCTAAAACCGGCTGAACTTCGATTCCTTCCGGTACCTTGGCGATTGTTTTCGCAAATTTTTCACATTTTTCACGAAAACGGGGGATCGATGTATTAAAGTCCCACGGTACCCTTTTCAGGCGAAATTGTAATAGATGTCTGTGTCGCTTGAGAAAATTAAAAATACGGCTTTGCAAACTCGGCATTATTAACACCTCTACATACTTATTTTTTTATTACTCCTGCTTTGCTCCGTTCATAAAAGATCCGCGCACCGTTCAATCGTTTCACGGGCTGAAAACTTTTCAGGGTCCATATAAAACTGTTTTGCCGCTTCGATAAAAACAAATTCAAACAGAAAGCACCGGTTTAACCAGTAATAAAAATTTACGGGTTATTTTTTCTTTCTGAATGCCGAAAATAAATATGGATGATATGGAGGTGGTTAAATTGCCGTTATGCAAACGTAATAACCTGGAAGTCCGCTTGATTTATGAAACCCAGAATTATTTTAATAAATTCGAAGCCCGGCATAAAAGCCTCAAAATTTGCGAGTTTTGGAACATCAATACCGGCTATTGTTCCAAGGATAATAAGAAGTGTAATAAAGGGAAGCCAATCGAGGAATAATCCAGTTGCGAGTTGTGAGTCCTTTCGGGAAAAAATCTAGTTACGAGTTGCGAGTTTAAAACATACAGCTAATATAATTAAGCGCTTTTTACTCGAAATTGATCACTCGTAACTCGCAGCTATTGCTCCCTTCCCAACTTCAGTTTGATTTTCTTTAAAAGCCGGTAATTTAATTTCTCCGTTAGATTCACCGGCACGCTGACTTGTTTCAAATTACCATCGCTAATATAACGAAGCGAGGGATTTTTTTTAAACCTCTCGATAAACGCTTTCGGTCCCCAGAGAGTTTCCCCGGCTTGAATTCTCTCCAGTTTATTAGGATTAAACTCGGTTGAATACGGTGAGGGAACCGGTCCTGAACCCACTAGCAATACGGAATCATGATGATAATGAATCCCCTGGTATTGGCCGTCCAATTCCAATTGGCGGTTTTTGGGGTGAACTCCGAGCGGTAAAGCCAAAGAACGGATTTGATATCCCGGTATATATGTCTGAACCGCCTTGAGCGCAAGCGCCAATTGTTTTTGCACTTCCAAATCATCGATTTTACCGAGATTTTGATGCCAATAGCTATGATTTCCGATTTCATAACCATGCGTTACCAGATAATCAAACTTCTGCTGAATGTATTCTTCTTGTCCGAATAACCTAAGCCCCGGTTTGATTGCCGGTAATACATAAAAAGTTGCGGTCAAGGGAAAATCGGAGTGCTCTTTTTTAAATCGCTCCATGATTCCCACGGCGCAATCAGGATCCACCACCAACCGATCCCCTTGTTTCAGGTAGCGAAACTGCCCTTGGCTCGAATCATCAAAAGTGAGTACAAAAGGTGTTTTCCCGGCAGGGACCTTGATCCGTCGGTTAACTAAATCTTCTAAAGGAATTGGATAATAACCGTTTAGGTATAACATTTTCAAATCCTTGCGAAAATTTTCCGGAGTGCGCCGCCAATCGGCCTCCGGAGAACCGATAAGATGATATTCAAGAATCATAATCCGCCCCATTTCGTTTGGAGGCGTCGTAATTGTTGCGGAGTTAATCAAACCAGTGGTTTTCTTCCGGTTTTGAAAATCGCCGGCTGCCGTTTTCGTGATCACGGCCCGGATAAAACCGGCCGGTTGACCGGTAATCCAAATCACAAAAATCATGGTTATCAAAAAAGCGGCTATCCATCGTATTCGCAATGCTGTTTCCTCCGTTTTCGGCCGGAAGTTTAATCAGACTTTTATGATTTCCTGTATTTCAAAACAGATTGCGATCTCCCTTTAAAAAAATATTGGAAATACGAAGAATAACAGTAAAAATAATAGTAAGAAACAATACATTGAAACCGGTTAACGTTGAATACTATAGTTATAATACGGGAGGAACATAATGGGCAACCGACTGCTAATTTTATCCGCTTCCATCGGTGCCGGTCATGTGATAGCGGCCGAGGCGCTTTATGAGACTTATACCGGGAAATTTGGCGGTGAGGCCCGTCACTTGAATTTTTTACATTACGTAAATCCCAGTTTAAGCCGTAAAATCGAGCAAGCATATTATTTAATAACTAAACACACCCCTTCGGTTTGGAAATTTTTATACAATATCGGTAGCTTGTCAAAAATTCCCATAAAAAACCTGGAAGCTTATTTGGGATTTCAAAAATATGGCGAGTTGCTCCGGGAGTATCGACCGGATGCCATCATTTCAACTCATTTTTTACCGGCGGCAATCGTTTCGCATCTATACCCTCAATATCCGATTCCCAATGGCGTGGTGCTGACCGATTATGTATCCCATCAATTATGGATTAACTCCAATACTCAACTTTTTTTTATCGCCCATCCCGGTATGAAAGATGAACTGATCAACATGAGGGTAGAGGAACAACGGATTCGAATCACCGGAATCCCCTGCCGTCCTTGCTTCCATCAAGTTGCGAAATCTCCGGCCCTTTGCTCCAAACTACGGATTGACCGGAATCTTCCGTTAATCATGGTAATGAGCGGCGGAAACGCCATCGGACCCCTTGTTGAAATTCTAGAGGAATTGGAGCCGCTTAAAACTAAACTCCAGGTAATTACAATTACCGGCCGCAACCGGAAATCCTACCGGGAAATAAAACAGGTTTTATTAAATACCGGTTTAAAAGGCCTGGTCCGCGGCAAAGTAAAAAATATCCACGAATGGATGGCTGCCTCCGATATGTTGATTTCTAAAGCCGGCGGTTTAACTGTGACCGAGGCGTTGACTCTGGGTCTTCCAATGATAATTATCCAGCCAACGCCCGGTCAGGAGGATGGAAATACCGAATTTATAATTAACGCCGGGGCAGGTGTTTATCTTAAGGACATCACGAAATTAAAGCCAACTATCGCCAATCTGATTCAAAATCCGAAAAAGCTGGCGATTATGAACCAAAAGGCCCTCCAGTTAAGCAGACCGGATG
>JBJKPO010000340.1:0-7788 GCA_046706235.1 Bacillota bacterium
ATCAAAAAAAAGGCGGCGGGATTCAAATTATTGAAGTGGCAAATGGTTACCAATTTGCCACTAATCCGGAATATGCTTTTTATGTGGAAAAATTACAAAAACTACCGCGAAACACCGGTTTATCTCAGGCCGCAATTGAAACTTTAGCGATTATTGCTTACAAACAGCCGATAACCAAAGCCGAGATCGAATCATTACGCGGAGTTAGTATCGAGAGTTCTTTAACCACCCTGGCCGATAAAAATCTGGTGGAGGAAGTAGGGCGTAAGGAAACTCCCGGACGTCCCATACTATATGGTACAACCAAAAAGTTCTTAAAATATTTTGGTATAAATAATTTAAATGAATTACCCAAAATTCCCGAATGGGTTGGAACGGGAGAAATGAAAAATGAGTTAAATGAGACACAGGAGGCAGATGACAATTGATTAAATTATCAAAAAAACGGTTAATTACCAAGGAACAAGTAAAAAAATGGTTTACCTGGCGTTTCGACCGTGATAACAACTATTATTTCGGTTTGACACTTTTAGTTTTGGGAATACTTTCGTTAGGGTTATATTTATTATTTGACTTACTGGGAATTTTTGATGCTTTCGAACCGGTTTCGTTTTTAATTACTTTCATAATCTGTGGTTGGGGATTTGTCCTGCTATGGAAAAGCGACAATGATTATCGGTTTAAGCAAGCCCAAAAAAAGATACTGGAATTAGAACACCGATTGGCTTATTCACGGTTATTTATTGTTCCACCCCGTCAACTCAAACGAAGCAAGAGGTAAGACAGGATGAACTCAGTCTCCCGAGGGAAAGACATAGAGATTATTCATGACTACCCGGAGTTACTAGAAGTGTCGGTTCAAATCGAAGGCAGGCCCAAACCGGAACGGGCTTATAACTATCCCCGTTTATATCGGAAAATTAAAACCCATGAATTTGTTTTTTTAAACACCATCGCTGTAAAACTGGGATTGGGCACCGGCGGACGGCATTTTGTAGTACCTGAACCGGCATCTTTGATTGGGGAGAGCGATTTCGATAAAGAAGGCCACATCATGAAACTGCGATATACCCCATGGCAGTTTCCGGTACTGGCGGCTGAAGAAGAAGAGAGTCCATTCCATGAACAGTTAAAAGCGAAGAATTTTTTAAATGGAATTCCAGTCGTCGCCGCACCGTTACATAGCATGATCCCCGGAATAATCCTGGGATTTCGTAATCGATGGGCGTTAAGCTCACTTGGGGTTAGAAAACCCAATATAGTTTATGTAATGACCGATGGGGCGGCCTTACCGATTGTTTTAAGCGACTTGGTTCGCGAGTTAAAACAAAAAGATCTTCTGGATCTGACTATTACGGTGGGACATGCTTTTGGAGGCGATTTGGAGACGGTCAGCCTTCCGTCGGCATTGCTGGCCGCCGGTCAAGTAGGTAAGGCGGATTTAATCATCGTTGCTTTGGGTCCTGGGATTGTAGGGACCGGAACGGTTTTGGGTTTTAGCGGGATTGAACAATCATGGGTAATTGATATTACGGCCAAGCTAAAAGGGCGCTCGATTGTCGTTCCCCGGATTAGTGAAGCCGATCCCCGGGAACGTCATTTAGGTATTAGCCACCATACTTTAACCATTCTTGATTTTGCAAACCAGCCAGCTGCGCTTGCAATTTCCAACCTGTTTTCCGAACAAGTAAAACAATGTACGGTAAATCAACTACAAAACAGTGGTATGTTTCAACGGCATTTTATATATCCAATCAACGATCCTCCAGCTGCCCAATTGTTCAAAGAGGTTGAAATTGAAGTAAAAACGATGGGACGCGGGATCGAAACCGAGCCCTCTTTTTTCCAGGCAACGACCGCGGCCGGGTTTCTAGCCGCAGAGTTTGTAATTAACGGAGCTATATTTTTACACCAAATAAAAGGTTAAATAGGATGGGATTTCCGGATGAAAAACTTAATCGAAACGCCTTATCGGAAAGAAATAATTTATAAAGGCAGATATCTTGAGTATCATCTGGATCATGTCCGGCTTCCCAACGGTAATACCAGCACCCGGGAATACTTGCATCACCCTGGCGCCGTTGGTGCGGTACCTTTATTGGATAACAAAGCGGTCATTATGATCAAACAGTATCGCTATCCCACCCAATCGGTAATTTTGGAGATTCCGGCCGGGAAACTTGAGGCCGGAGAGGAGCCGGCCGATTGCGTACGCCGGGAACTCATTGAGGAAATTGGATACGAACCGCGGCAAATTATTCCCTTGATATCAGTATGGACTACTCCGGGATTTACGGATGAAGTGATTCATCTTTATCTTGCGACCGAACTGAAACCTTGTCAAGGGAACCTTGATCCGGATGAATTTTTAGAAGTCGTTACCTTTCAAAAACAGGAATTAATGGAAATGCTCAAAACTCCGGGCTTAATAGACGGTAAATCCGCTTTGGCGCTATCGATTCTCGAATTACGAAAATTGTGGTAAGTGTTAAAAATTACTACGGAAAAGTTTGTTTATAAATAAGCTGTCACCGGGTAATTAATATTCATATATTCCATCTCCAACCCATAAAATATATGGACAAGGGGTGGTAATATATGCCGGTAATATTACGGATTCGTAATTTAATCAATAACTATTTTCATGAAAGAATATTTTTGTTGGCATTAGTATCCATTTTATTTTTAATGGGACTTATTTTCGGATTTTTAGCCGCTGGAATCCTGGTCCAGGATCAAAAAGATTTCTTGGTAAATTTTATTCAACATAGTTTTCATGCCGACATTCATTTTCGGGGTGATAGTTATACCCGGCAAACAATCATTTCAAATATTGAAACCGTCTTGTTTCTTTTTTTTATGGGAGTCTGTGTAATTGGTGTTCCCTTGGCATTGTTGTTAGTTTTCACCCGTGGTTTTATTTTAGGTTTTAGTACGGGATTTTTATTTCAAAATATGGGTTTCAAAGGTTTTATTTTAACGCTTACGGGTATTTTACCTCATAATCTCTTGGTAATTCCGGCCCTCTTTTTAATGGTAATCGCGATAATTGATTTTGCGATTGCGCTAACTAAAATAAGATTCACTAAAAAACAAATTCCGATCAGCGAAGAATTGGTAAAATGTGGAGTTGTTACTTTAATCGTACTGGTGGTTATGATATTTGCGGGATTAGTGCAAGGTTATATTACGCCGTTAATGTCATCCTGGCTTGCCAGAATAATTTAGCCGATTACTCAGTGATTAATTGACAGTTTTTATAAGAAATGCTTAAAAACTAGTTGCTTTTTTGATGATAAATTGATATAAAATTATTGGTGGTAAAGAATGATGGATTTTTATCGCTAAAAATTTATGGGCTGGAAATCTTTCCTGTTGTCAGAAAAAAGGAGTTATCTTGTAAACTGTCGAAATCGTAATTATCTTGATAGTTAACTAAAGGAGTTGACTTAAATTGCAAGATAACTTAGGTGATTATCTTAATTATCTCGCTGTAGAACGTGGACTGGCACAAAATACATTAGAGTCTTACGGCAGAGATCTCAGGCAGTTTCTTAAATATCTTTCCGAAAAAAAGAACCTTACTTTAGCCGAGACTACTCAAGCTACCGTGATTGGTTATTTGCTTCAACTTCAAGCACGGGGTAAAGCTACCGCTACCTTATCGAGGAGTTTAGCGGCAATTAAGTCGTATTATCATTTTTTGGCGAGAGAAGAACGAATTCCCCGTGATCCGACCGTAAATTTGGATGCCCCAAAACAAGAGAAACGTTTACCGCGAGTATTATCCGTTCAGGATATTGAACATCTTTTAGAACAACCGGATTTAAAAACCCCTTCGGGCATCAGGGATCGGGCAATGCTGGAATTATTATACGCCACTGGTTTAAGGGTATCGGAGTTGGTTTCATTGAAAATAACCGATATCAATCTGGAAACAGGTTATATCAAGTGCATCGGCAAAGGTTCCAAAGAACGGATTGTTCCTATGGGCGCCACTGCCACTAAGTATGTCAAATTTTATCAGGATCATGCCCGGAAATTTCTTGCCGCCAGCCTTAATGAAAACACCTTGTTTTTAAACCATCATGGTAAAAGTTTAACCCGGCAAGGTTTCTGGAAGATCATTAAAAGGTATGCTGGAAATATCCAGTTGGAGTTGGAAATTACTCCGCATACCATCCGGCATTCATTTGCCACTCATCTGCTGGAAAACGGCGCCGATTTGCGTTCCGTTCAAGAAATGCTGGGTCATGCGGATATTTCAACGACTCAAATCTATACCCATTTAACCAAGGATAAAATCAAAGAGGTTTATGAGCATTCGCATCCCAGAGCCAGATAATCATTTTTCGTATTGTCGTGTATTTCGTGGTTAATAGTATCGTTTTAATTTTTTGGTTCCGGGGTCGGCCGGGAGTTTCAAGATTTATTCCGTAAATGAATAAGGACCGAAAAATAGAAAACCATAGAGTTGCTTTGACATGGTTTTCTTTTTTTGATGATTTTAAGATCGAGTTTTTGTGCGGGAGGATAAACGGATTATGGAACCGATTCATTGGTATCCCGGTCATATGGCTAAAGCGAAAAAACAATTAACGGAACTAGTTAAATTATTGGATATTATTCTGGAAATCAGGGATGCCCGGGCACCGGCGGCCAGTCATAATAATGATTTGGATCCTATTTTACGGCGGAGACCACGGTTAATAGTCTTAAATAAAAAAGATATGGCTGATTCGGTTAGTACCGAATTATGGATTAAATGGTTTTTAGACCGTGGTTTTACCGCGTTTGCAGTTAATGGGAGAAATGGTGAGGGCATCAACAAACTGTGGGAATCCATCAAAGCATTGTTAAAAGCAAAACAAATCAAACGTTGCGGCCGGATGGGAGTTGTCGGTATTCCCAACGTGGGAAAGTCATCACTATTAAATCAATTACTGGGAACCGGGGCGGCTAAAACCGGTAATTTACCGGGAATAACCCGGGGCAAACAGTGGATTAGGCATAATGGACTGGATATCTTGGATACGCCGGGGCTTCTTCCTCCCAAAATTGAAAAGCGGGATGATGGTTTGAAACTTGCTTTACTTGGAACAATCCGGGAAGAAATTATTCCGGTTGAGGATTTAGTCCTTCATTTATTAGGAGAGTACGGCGGAAGGATATTTGCAGCGGAGCCGGTCTTCGATCCGGAATGGGCGCTGGAGAAACAACTGCAATGGTTCGCGGAAAAACGGGGTTTTATCATGAAGGGAGGCAAACTTGATTTGGACCGGGCCGCCAGAACATTATTGAAAGAATTTAGGGACGGAAAGCTGGTCAAAATTACTCTGGAAGAACCGCCGGTTGACGATTTTGACGGTTAATGAATTTCAGCATAATAATACCGCCCACTAAAGTAGCGATATGATAACTTAATAAACGCCAGCAAAAAATGAATACGGCCCGTAACTGGGGCGGGATGAACCAAAATACCGAGTAAAAACCAAGTTCCATAATGCCGCTGCCACTGGGAACCGGAATATAAGCAATCAGAAATACCAAAATAAACTGAAAGAAAATGATTTGAAAGAACCGGTCGGCAATATTGATTCCGCATGCGTACATTAAAAAGGGAGCAATTGCGAAAAAACAAGTCCAATAAAGTAAACTAAACAAAATGGCCAGATAAAAACGGATTCCTTTCCGGAATTCCTTGATTGAGGTATGAAAAGAATCCAACTCGTTTAACAACCTGGTCGTGAAAGGCAGCAGGTGTTTTTGAAGCCGGGGAGTTCTCAAGAGTTTTAATAAAAATGCGATAAGGTTTTGGGTGATTTTCGGTTTGAAAATGAATAAAAGCAATAAACCGGAACTAACAAAGGCAAGAGGAATTGCTAGTCCGGTTACTTGACGCAGTAAACCTTGATCCAGTTTCAGATGGTAAAAGAGAAGTAAAAATGGACTTAAAATTGTAAATACCAGGGTTGAAAGGATTACTCGCAAGGTTACCACGGCACTTGATTTTCCGGGTGAAATTCCCGATTTGCATAACAAGTAGATCTGAGTGGGAATTCCTCCTGAGTAAAAAGGGGTTATATTGCCGGTAAATGTCGTTGCCAGGTTAATGCCAAGCACCTTGCCGAAAGAAATTTTTTCGGATAGACCGGTGATAATCAGTGAAATCCGAGTTCCTTCAATTAACCAGGAACCGAATAAAGTAACGATTGCCATTCCCAAAGCGACATAATTAAACTGATGATAATCGATTTTGAGTCCGGATGCCGCGGATTTATAAAACAAGAACCCGGCGCTTGCCAAAGTAAAAATTAAAATAAGGCTCAATCCTTTTGGAACCCATTTGCTGATTTGGAACTGATTGATTTTCATTGATTTCTCCAAAATTAAGTTATATTATTATTAATAAGTTCGTTTTAGTCTCTGTTAGATCCTGCCGGTAAATGATACAATTAAACCAATTTTTCCCCACAGTTGATTTTAAAGTTTTAGTTTTGGATTGTCGATATTTATAGTGAGAGTTGTTATGAGTTAAGATTCATGATTTAAGATTTTTTTGATTTAAAGTTTTATCTCTAAAAAACTCGTAACTCGTAACTCGCAAATGGGGCGTGACGTTTGATTAATAATGAACTGAAGAAGTTAACCTGGGAAGAACGAATGACCTGGGAAAGACGATGTTGGGAACAAGGTTGCCGGAGAGTGGCCGGTTTGGATGAAGCCGGCCGGGGGCCGCTAGCTGGACCTGTTGTTGCAGCTGTTTTTGTCATCCAGCCGGATTTTAGGCTGGAAGGATTAAATGATTCCAAACAACTCACTGCTTTACAACGCGGTAAGTATTTTCAAGAGTTAACTTCGGGAACTTGGGAATACGGAATAGGAGTTATCGGACCGGAAGAAATTGACCGGGTCAATATTTACCAGGCATCCCGATTAGCCATGTTAAAGGCGTTGCGATGTTTAACAGGTTCACCAGATTTTCTTTTGGTTGATGCGTTGGTGGTTCCGGAGACTGAAATCCCCCAACGGGCGATAATTCATGGTGATGCTCTTTCGATTGCCATTGCCGCGGCCTCCGTAATTGCAAAAAATACCAGAGATCAAATTATGGTTAACTATGACCGGGAATATCCCGGTTATGGGTTAGCCCGGCATAAAGGCTACCCAACCCGTGAACATTACTTGGCTTTGGAAACTTTAGGACCTTCGCCGATTCACCGGAGATCGTTCAAGCTGGAGAGGGGTCAAACCGGATCAACCCTGGAGTTATTTGATGAAGAAGGGGCTTTATTGTGAAAATCGACGGGTTAACCAACTTTTTTACCAACTCACTACAAGTTATCACTGATCTGAACCTCAAGGAAGGTCAAATTATTGCCGGTAAAATTCTTGATCTTTCCATGGACCAGGCTTTGTTGGAAATTGCCGGGCGGCAATTAACGGCAAAGATCGAAGGCGATCCGCCGGCAATTCCCGATTCAATTGCCACTTTTAGGGTTGGGAAAGATGATCAAGGCCGTATATTACTTAAATTTTTGGCTGGCGGTTCCGATACCGTCAATATTAATAATACCGGTGATTCTCCTCTTAAAGCAACCAATCCCGATAATTCTCTTGATCCCACTATTATTATCAAAAACAGTCGTGTTGCCTTGCAAAAGGAAGGAGTCACACCTTCCGCCGCGAACATCGAAACGGTTTTCCAAAATATGCGGGATTTTCAAATTAAATATCAGCAATCGCTCAACCCGCAAATTTTCAGTTTTATTCTAGCCAGAAAATGGC
>JBJKPO010000341.1:0-1609 GCA_046706235.1 Bacillota bacterium
TCCTTATGCGGACCGAAGTCTGATTGCTTCATTTGGTTCGGCGGAACACCGGGCGGTTGCCCGGGAGGCGGTCCGAAAATCATTGGTGTTGTTAAAGAACGACCGCAAAATACTGCCGCTTTCGAAAACCGGGAAAAAGATCTTGGTAGCCGGTAAAAACGCCGATGACATCGGGAACCAATGCGGCGGCTGGACGATTTTCTGGCAAGGACAAAGCGGCAATATTACTCCGGGCACGACGATTTTGCAAGGAATTAAAGATGCGGTGAATCCCGATACGGTGGTTGATTATGATCGAGATGGAGTGGGGGCCAAAGGGCATGACCTGGCAATCGTCGTAATCGGGGAGACGCCTTACGCGGAGTCGAAAGGTGACGACCAATTACTGAACCTTGATGTGGAAGATTTAGAAACTTTAAGTAACGTTAAAAGGGCTGGTATTCCAATGGTGGTGATTATTGTGTCCGGGCGGCCCATGATGATTGCAAATTATATCAAGGGTTGGCGGGCGGTCATCGCGGCCTGGCTGCCGGGAACCGAGGGCCGGGGTGTTGCCGATATTTTATTCGGAGATTACGATTTTAGCGGTAAACTTCCCATTACCTGGCCGATCACGGTTAAATCCTTAAAGGAAAAACCGTTATTCCCTTACGGATACGGGCTTAATTATCAGGTGCATAATAATTAAACAGTAGGGATAAGGGTTTACCCGTTGATGTTGACATGATTTTTTTTATTTTTTTAAGTGTTTCATATCTTGATTTAAAATAAAAAAAGTGATATTCTTAATGTAAACGCTTACATTCGTTGGAAAGAAGAGCGTTTTTACAATTTATTTTTAATTTAAAAGTATTAGCGATTTTTGGATTAAAAAGGAGGGAAGAGAATATGCGAAAACGTTTTTATCCGGTATTGTTGATTGGGATCCTAATCAGTATTGGAACGGCATTATGGATACCGGCGGTTAACGCCGCCTATACACCGCCCGCTTCCAACCGGGTTGATATTGATTTGAACAGTACCTGGAGATTTAACCGGGCTGATGTTTCCGGCGCTCAAAATATTACCTTTAATGATTCTTCCTGGTCCGCAATTAATTTGCCGCATACCTGGAACAACATGGACGGCCAGGATGGCGGGAATAATTATTACCGGGGGATTGGCTGGTACCGGAAACATTATACGGTAAGCAGTTCATATAGCGGCCGTAGTATTTTCCTGAAATTTGACGGCGCGAATATCATATCCGATGTTTATGTGAATGGAACTCATCTGGGACAACACCGGGGTGGATTTGGCGCGTTTTGTTTCGAAGTAACTCCTTATATTAATTTTGGCGCCGATAATGTCATTGCGGTAAAGGTGAATAACGCTTCAAACGCGGACATCCCACCGCTTTCGGCTGATTTTACCTTTTTCGGCGGGATTTACCGGGGAGTTCATCTGTTGGTAACCGACAAACTGGGAGTAACCCCGCTCGATTACGCTTCCCCGGGGATATATCTGAAACCGACCAATGTCGGCTCCGGTTCGGCTAACCTGCAAATTACCGCGAAAATAAAGAATAATTATAGTGTATCGAAGAATGTTACCGTTAACACTGTAATTG
>JBJKPO010000342.1:0-5134 GCA_046706235.1 Bacillota bacterium
GAGCAGGCCCGGATCATTGCCAGAGTTTCCGCCGTATTCAAGGCGATTGGTTTTTCGCATAAAACATGCTTCCCTTTTTGAGCGGCCCGGATGGTCCATTCCTGATGAAGATCGTTGGGAAGCGGAATATAAACCGCCCCAACTTCGGGGTCATCAAGTAATTCCTCATAACTTAAGTAAGCCTTGGGACAATGAAATTGATCCTGGCATTGCTGTAATTTGCCCTCGTCGCGGGATGCAATCGCATAAAATTTAGAGTTTGAAGCTTTCATAATCGCCGGGATTACCGAATTTTTAGCAATCCGGGCAAACCCTAGCACACCCCATTTGATTTTGTCGGTCATTTTCATATCCCTCCATAAGAAATAGTTGCGAGTTGCGATGTTTTAGACCCAATATTTGAATAATTTTTAAAAGGAATAAACCATAATGTATTTTTTCAAACTCGTAACTCGGAACCCGAAACCCGTAAAATGTATTTTTTCAAACTCGTAACTCGGAACCCGAAACCCGTAACTGGTTTTATCTCACGGCCCAGGCTCCGGCATTCGCGACTGATTTTATCCTTGACAAACTTAAGATTATTGCAATATTATAAACTATAAACGTTTTGTGTTTCAATTTTTTGGTATCAGAGGTGATTGTTGATGAATTCACAAAAAGATCAAATTGCCGCTTGTTTTGAAAAACACTTTTACCACTTTGGTTTTAAAAAAACCTCGGTGGATGATGTCGCCGGAGAGTTACATATCAGTAAAAAAACAATTTACCAGTATTTCAGTTCCAAAGAGGAAGTTCTTTATTTTATTATCGGTAAAATAGCCAACGGTTTTATCAATGACATGGAAGAAAAACTGCAAGACAGTTCTTCCTATCAAGAAAAATTAACCAAACTGCTTAAAATGGTATTTTCAGAAACCCGGTATTGGCTAAAAAGTACCACCGAATTTAATTATAAGGACGATCTTGAATGGCGGGCCTTTCAAGACGCTTATTCCCAACTGATCCGTAAATTTATCGCGGCGGGAAGCGAGATAAATGAATTCGCGAAAATTCCGGTCGATATCACCGCCCGTTTTATCAACGGTTTAATCTCGGAAAGTCTGAAAATACTTTCCGCTACTCCCAAAATTAACGTGGAGGATGATTTAATCCAGGCGGTTATCAAGTTATTACATTAAAAAAGCCAAAAAGTTTATATCCCCAAATACCATATTTTCCATGCCTTATTATACAATCCCCAGCACGACCTGGGCGATATTGACGGCATGTCCGTCAATTCGCAACATGGACTCAATCAGATCCAAATGAACCGAACTGGTGGCAATCGTTTTTTGGTTGCCGCCTTGCATTCGATCAAAATGGCTATAACGCAGTTCCTTTTCAAGTTTTAAAATCCGGGGATGTTCCTTAATCACATGAGTGGCCATGGTTTGATCCATCGTTGCAAAAGATTGGAGCGCCAGTCGAAAATGTTCGAAAACCAATTTATACATGTTATCAAGTTCTTCGAGGCCTTCTTGTGAAAACTCCATGTCTTCATAACTGATTTTCTGAACCTGACGGGCCATGCCGCTCATGATGTCTCCCACATGCTCCAAATCATTGGCGACATATAATATTTCAATACTACGCTGCATGAGTTGATCGGAAAGACCTCCGGTCCCCAATTTCGTTAAGAAACGGCTGATTTTTTTATATAATTCATCAACGGCATACTCTACCCGGCCGATATGATCGGTAATTTCGTCATTACGAAAATGTAAAGCCGGCAAAGCTTTGGCCAGCATCTCCTCGCTGACAATCCGTCCCATTTCCAATGTTTGAATCTGGGCTTGATCAACAGCCAAATCCGGGAATTCAAATAAATTTTCATCCAAATAAACCGCTTCCGCCAGCCCGGCACGCTGGTCCGGAATTAAACGTTTCATCAATCCGGCCACCGGTTTGGTGAAAGGCAAAAATCCAACCGCCATTACCAGTGAAAAAAAAGTATGGATGTTGGCAATTTCGCGGCTGATGTCCCCGGGGGCCGTGAACACCATCAGCCTGGTGAGCGGTTGGTACAATGGTAAAAAAACCAAACCATTGATCAGTTTATAAACAAAATTGGCAAACGCGGCCCGTTTGGCGTCCCGGCTGGCGGTCCCGATACTGGAAAGCACTCCGGTAATTGTTCCTCCCAGATGGGCCCCTAAAACAAAAGGAACAATCGCTTGAGGACCCACCAGTCGATGTGCCGCCAGAGACATCAATAAAGCTAAAAAAGCCGGGCTCGATTGAATCAAAGCCGTAATAAACAAAGCCAATCCAAATTCCATGATTGGATAACGTTCCAAATTTATTAAGGTTTGAACCACTACCGGAAATTCCCTTACCGGCGCCATAGATGAAGTCATCACATGAATTCCGTAAAATAAAAGTCCAATACCCAATATAGTCCGGCCAAGGCTGCGTTGCCGGCTTTTTTTGGATAAGATATAAAGAATCGCTCCGCTAAAAAGCAGTATTAAAGCGAAACCAGTGATTTTAAACGATATTAACTGCGCGGTTATCGAAGTTCCGATTGACGATCCTAAAAATACTCCCAGGGTTTGGGATAAATTCATTAAACCGGCGTTAATAAAACCGACAACTAACGCTGAAGTTGCGCCGCTGCCTTGTAACCCGACGGTTATTAAAATACCGGCCAGCAGTCCCAGAAACGGATTATGGGTAATTGCTTTGATAAATTGTTTGAGCCGGTGAGCAGCTAATTTTTGGAGGCCTTCGGAACATATTTGAACACCGAAAATAAAAAGGCCTAAACCACCCGCCAATCCGAGTAAAGCGGTTATCGCCCTCATTGTTAGCTCCCCTGTTTCCGTTTTATCGACTTAAAGGGATGGCGTTCTCCGGTTTGAGTAAATATCACCATTTCGGCGATATTAACGATGTGATCGCCGATGCGTTCCAGATAGCGGGAGGTCAATAAAAAACCGCTCGCCTGATCGACATACTCCGGCCCTTGTTTCATATACCCGGTCAATTCCGCTGCTAATCGCAAAAAAAGCGCATCGACTTGATTATCGTCATCATCCAATTGCCGCGCCAGATCAAGATTTTTTTCGAGATAGGCCTTCATGCTTTTTTCGAGCATTTTTTGAACGAGTTCCGCCATTCGCGGGATATCCAACAATGGTTTGAAATAAGGAGTTTTATTGTCAATTCCAATCACTACTTTAGCGATATCGCAAGCATAATCTCCGATCCGTTCCAGTTCCCGGGCAATTCTCATTGCCGCCGCTAAAAAATGCAGATCGTAATCAATGGGTTGTTGTAATGAGATTAATTCGAGACATTTCATTTCCAGGGTTTCTTCCCGGGCATCGACTTCATCGTCGCTCCGTATTACCAACTCCGCAAGGGCGCGGTCCCGATCCAGGAGGGCCTTTATGGCGTCCGTAAGCCGGTTGCCGGCCAATCCCGACATTTCCAATAACCGCTTGTCGATTTTAATTAAAGTCCTTTCGTAAGAGTTGAGGTGCTTAACCATGATTGATCCCCCGTATTGGATAACATCTTTGCCAATAAAGTTTCCTTCTATCATAAACCATTCCGGCAAGTAAAGCAACAGTAATAATTATGCCAAAGAGACTAAACAAATTCATCCAATGGTTTAACTGATTTAATTTAAAACTCTTCCCCGTTTAATTCCAGTTCCTTCATTTCCACCGGGCAGGGTGCGCAGTGTTCCGGGCATTTAAGTTTACAGGCTTTACAGATCCATCCGTAATCGCAAATTTCCCAATTATCGTTAATTATTGGTTCTTGACAGACACAACAAATTTTTTCTTCCATCATTCTCTACCCCCCAGAGTAAAAACCACCGCCTTGATTGACGGTGGATACTATTATATTTTCATTCTGAGATAAATTTACCGGTATTCAACTCATGAAGCTTCACCGTGAGGAGTCTTATTCAATATATTTTGGCTGTTATGACATAAATTCCCTATTGGTCCAATTGGGCCGCGATCCAGTCGAAAGCTTCCTGCCGGTCTGAAAATGTCGGGATACTCCTTCCCGAAAACTTCATAATCACGTCGTAAGCGATTTTTTGAAGCCCGGAAATGCCGGCAATCGCTCCAAATTTGACATACGGTTTATTAAACTCGGTAAACTCCTTGAAAGCCTCAATTATTTCCGAACTAAACCGCAATCCGTTTACGTTGGTCAAGGTAACTACCGAACTTAGAGGTTGGGAGCCGATTGTTTGTTTTGATTCTTCCATGATTTGTTTGATGAAATCAAGATCCTTATACGATAAATTTTGAAAATCAAGCTCGACAATTTGGTTCCCTTTGTAATCGATGACTTTTACATTTTCCATTTGATCGCCTCTCTTTGTTAAATATAACATAAAGCCGTTTGGTATAAAAGTATAAATGTTTTTAGGGGTCATTATAAGAGTTGACAATTGTTTCCATATAAATATAAAATCGCCATATTTAACGCTATATAATAATTATCGTTAAACCGGGGCGATAATTTTATACTTTTTTATGCCGAAATAAAAAGTCAAATTCCTTTTCATCTTCTATATAATTATACCATCCCGTTGAACTTCTTCGTAAAACGGAGTAACGCTTAAAATCCCGTCTTGCCAGGAATCCGATTCAACCACCACGATACTAATATTAGTGCCGTATTTTAAATTGACTTCGAAAATCACATCGGACATCAAATTACGGACACTATATAAAACTTTTTCGCTTGTTAAAACTAATAAATCAATGTCGGACTCCTCGTCAGCCTCGCAACGCGCCACTGATCCAAAAAGAACGACCTTTTCCACCGGAAATTGTTCTTTTAGTAACCGTTCCGCTTCAAGAATCGCTTCTTTTTCCACTTCGGTTAATGAAAGCTTATCAAGAGCTTCCGGCTTTTCATCATCCCCAATCAAGTTCATATTCTCCATAAATCGATGCTCTTTTTGTTTATCATTCAAATCATTCATATAATTATACCATCCCGTCTTGCCAGGAACTGATTCAACCGCCACGATACCGTGGATTTCAATATAATACTATTATACCACGGTTTTTTAACTTTTTTAATTACTTATAACATTTATTAATGGTCCCTTTTAATC
>JBJKPO010000343.1:0-10843 GCA_046706235.1 Bacillota bacterium
ACGCTAATCTTGCCCTGGCGATGAACTTACGGGATAAATTGGCGGCTAAAGGCGTCAAGGTAATCATGATTCGCAAGGGGAATGAGGCGGTCGCCTTATTGGACCGGCCCAAAATCGCCCGGCAAAATAACGCCGACATTCTGATCAGTATCCATAACAATTCGCTTGGCTATGGCGGCAATCCATTCATTAAACATGGTTATGGGGTTTATTATTTTTCACCGATGAGTCTTCCACTGGCCAAGGAGATTCATGCCGCTTACGGCGAGACAGTCGGGGCGGGCAGTGAGTTTAATTTACCGGATGACGGTTTATATTACGGTAATCTGGCTTTGACCCGCGCCCCACAAATGCCGTCGGTACTTACGGAATCAGCCTATATGATCGTTCCGGAGGAAGAAGCTTATTTAAAAACGGATAGTTTTCGTTCGGCTTGCGCCAATGCGATAATACGCGGTATCGAGCGTTATGCCCGCGTCATGCGTCCCGAAATATAAAATACTAATCCTTCACCAGATAATCGATATTTTGTCCGATAGCTGTCTGTGGTGAAAGTTTACTACTTTGCTGCTCGGTGATTTTAAGCACGTTTTTATAGGCATCAGCAACCCGTTTACCGGTACTTCCGGTTTGATAATGCTGATACATCATGTTCGGAATGAATGGGCGTTGACTGTTAAGAGAAGAAATCATTATTTCATACCCCCTGTTGGATTTTCATTGCCGGGATGACCATATCAGCGCCGAAATAAAAAACAACATAATTTTAGGCGGTTCGGCGATCATGGTCAAACGCCAGCGCGTTTACACTTTAGACCCGTAACTTTGCGTCCTTGACTTTCGTCAAGTTTGCCGTTTCTAATTAAGTTGCTGCATTACTTATATTTTATCACAGAACAAGATGGCTGTCGAGAACCGAAATAATAAACCCCATAAAATAAAATAAAATATAATTATATTTATTTATTAGCTTGACTGTAAATATTTTACGACTATATAATAATATAAGACGTTAGATTTACGATGAGAGGGGTTGTTTAAATGAAATTTGTACGTTTTTGGGCAGTCCTCACTTAACTGAATAAACGCGGAAGGTTGCACGGAGGGGCTTAGTATGCCCTTCATTCGGCATGCCTTTTGCGGGATTATTATAAATAACCCTTTGCCAGATTGGAAACAACTTAAGTATAAACTAATTATTTTTGTATTACAAAAAGATAATTGGTAAGACAGCATCTAAAGGTACGGTAAGGTTATCGTACTTTTTTTGATCTTTTAAAATAAATCCGCGGCCGGTAATTTACCGCGGTTTTTTATTTTCTTTTTTTCGGGTACATTTGTAGAATAATACTTTAGGAGAGTGAACCGCCTTGAAATATAGAAACGCTAAAGACTTGTTGCCGGAATGGCTCTTAGATACAAGTCAGGAGTATGTCCAGGGTGAGATTGTCTATATACCGATCAAGGAAACGGTCAGGCTGGGATGGGGCCAGGCCAACGGGGCCAGCCGCAAATACGCCGAACGGAACTTGAAAATCATCGATTTATTTCAAAACGGCGCCACCATGGAACAGCTCTCGGAGCAGTTTTATTTATCGGAACACAGTATTAAAAAGATTATCAGGCGAAAGCGACCGGTTGGAGTACCGGAAACTAAAACCGAATACGGTAACTAAATGGGAAAAATGACTTTAGAAAGCGCCGGATATATCACCAAATCGAGACTTTTGAATATCGAGTTTTAATATAAATTAATTAAAAATATACCGAGGTGTAATAATGAATATTAAATATGAACCGGTAAACGAGAAGTACCTAAATGCGGCAGTGGCATTAGTGATGACAGAATACGAAGACGAAAAAACAGCCGTCCCTTTTTTACCGGAGAGGAAAGCATTTTTAAAACCTCTCGAAGAATCCATCCGCAATCTATTGATCAACGGGACCGGGGTTATGGCGATAAGCAGAAATGAACTAATTGGGTTTGTCGCCGGGTTTGAAGTCGAAGAGTTTTTCGGAAAATGTAAAGGCGTTTATAGCCCATTATACGGACACGGCGTAAAGAAGGAATACCGGCGCATTGTATACCAACATTTATATCAATATGCCGCTGAAATGTGGGTAAAAAAGACTCGTTTGACCCATGCATTAACTTTTTTTGCCCATGACAAAGAGACTATTGATACCTGGTTTTGGCAGGGATTCGGGATGCGCTGCGTTGATGCCGTTCGAAAAGTGGAACCCATTTGTTCAAATAATACCACAGTCGTAATTAGGAAAGCAAATATTGATGATATACCTGTTTTAGCCGATATTCACCTCCAACATATCCGATATTTCCGAAATTCGCCAATTTTTATGCCTAAAACGGAAAATGACCCGGTGGAGGAACTGACCGAGTGGCTAAAAGAGGATAATCATCACTTATGGGCGGCTTATCAGGATGAAAAACCGTTGGGGTATATGAGAATAGAACCGAATGCCGAAACATTCGTTTCGGAGCATAATGATGCGATGAACATAACCGGCGCTTATGTTTTGGATAATGAGAGAAAGTCCGGTATCGGAACGATGTTGTTGGGGGCAATTCAGGATTGGCTTTTAAAGAATGGATATCCATTGTGCGGAGTTGATTTTGAAGCTATCAATACTATCGGCAGCAGCTTTTGGAATAAGTATTTTACTCCTTATACGTTTAGCCTGGTAAGAAGAATTGATGAGCGAGTTCTAATATGAAACCATTGGAGGTACAAAATATCTCTAAAACCCATGGGACAAATGGTGATTTTTTATTTCTAATTCCGGTTTGATCCCAATAAATCCCTGAAAAAATTGAAGGCATACAACACCGAGCTTGCGACAGCTTTGCATAACTGCAATTATGGATCCGAAAAAAACGGTTTGGTTGGATAATAGGCCCGATCGTCGATTTTAAAAACCTCAATTAGCAAATTATCGGGATAGGTAATTTTAAAACCGGTTTCGTTGGTATGGCTCCGGGAGACGACAAATCGATGGCTTTTTGATTTATTCCTGATGGTTTCCGTTTCTTCAATCAAATTGCCGCCGGTAAACTCCCGGATGATGCTTATGATATATTCACGGTCGTCATTTTTTTTAAATTGCACGTGAAGAATATAGCAATCATTGTCCCAGATATATTGAAAATTCTTCATATATGCATCCTATCGCACCATTTTTATTTTATAGCCGCATTTTTTACATATGTCATGATTTAAGGAATCTTTGATATAGGTATGCAGTCCGTATCGTTCAATCAGTAATTCCCTGCAAACGGGGCAATAGGTATTGATAGCTTCACCGCTAAATGAATTACCGATATACGCGTATTTCAAGCCATGTTCCAATGCCCGGTTTCTGGCCCTGATTACATCTTCCTCGGGAGTTTTTGGGGCTGACATATATTTATAATCGGGATGAAATCTGGTGAAATGTATTGGAGTTTCATTGGACAAGTCGGTTAGGATGAAATTGATCATTTTATCATAGTTGTCATCATTATTTGTTAGTCCGGTCACCACTAAATTGCTTATTTCGTAATGAAGGTGATTACGGTGGATTAATCTGGTGTTTTCCAATACGGGCGGCAGCCATCCCTTGGTGAAGGTTTTATAATATTTTTTATCCATTGCTTTGATTGAAATGGCAAAAACATCGATTACTTTACATAATTCTTCCACTGCTTCTTTTGTCAAAAAGAACGCGGATTTAAAAAGATTCAACAATTGATATTTTTTGGCTTCTTTAGCGGTATCAATTACAAATTCAAACCAAACCGCCGGATCATTATAAGTCCATGATAAAACTTTAATATCATTCTCCAGGGCCGTCTCGATAATTTTCCGCGAACTGTAACTTTGAATGTATTCGGGTGGAGTATATTGAAATTGGGAATAGATCCAATTTTGACAATAATCGCAGTCGAGATTGCAACCAAAATTACCCAACGACAATATTTTGGCGCCGGGTTGAAAATGAAATACCGCTTCGACTTCAATCCGTTCAATCGTGATATGGGTTGCCTTGCCATATGATTGCGCATATAAAATGCCATCGATATTTTTACGTACTTTACAAAAACCGACTTCATTTTCGCCAATAATACATTTCCTCGGGCATAACCGGCACTGCACTTTTTTCTGGCCGATCTTTTCGTAAAGATAAGCTTCTTTGGTGGTATCCATACAATTGAGGTGTAAATTATGTTTTATAACGTTTTCATTATATGCGTGACTCATAAGCTTTGATTCTCCTTTATCATTAAGCAAATAAAAATGGTTTTACGAAATTTTAATTGCTTTTTTGATGGGAGAACACTCTCTTACTTTCCAATGCTTTTGAATCACTTTTTCAAAAGTCGCGTGATCCACATCGATAATTTTCAAAAATTTATCAAGTTCGACCAAATCGTCAAAACCAATGTTTTCTTCCGCCAACAGCAACCGTTTTCCTGCCGCGGCGCCGATTTCATCAATCACCAAGTTGCTGATGATAAACTGTTTTTCGCTATATCCCTCGGCAAGACGCTGGCAACATATTAATATGGGATTATACAGACAATCCGAATGGATATATTCATTATTTTGTTTCCAATTGAGTTCCGCCAGCACTCTGGAAATCTTCTCCTGCTTATAGTCGATAATATCAGGCAAATCAATCTTTTTGACTTCTTGATCCGTCCAATCACGTAAATGTAATAGATCCTGGTGGGTCTCCAATTCCTGGTCCGTAATTCCTTCAGCTTCGGCAAAAGCCGCTACCCGCGCGTTGAAATCCTCATCATTCATGCTATACCAGTTAAAATAATCCTGAACCAAATAATTGGCTTCGGTTTTTTTGCAAAGACCTCTTATCAAAATTTTTAGTCCCGTCCATTGCGCTACTTTTTGCACCGTATAGAAATGGCCTTGATGACAAACGGAACAAACTTCGCCATTGTTAAGAAAGAATCCTCTTGATAATTTTTTGATAAATTGCCCGTCAATCCTGAATTGAATAAAATCAACGCCAAGCGTTTTTGTTACGTTAATCATATTCTCCTGGGCGATATCGGTCACAAAACCGGTGTGAAAATTAAACGCCACCGGATTTAAGCCAAGGACTTTCTTCGCGTAATATAACATATAAGTACTATCTCTCCCGCCGGTAAAGGAAACCATGCAATCATATTTTCCGCGCTTTTGGGAACGAATCATTTTTAAGATGGCATCGATGCTCATATCCGCATTATCGTTCGACATATCCTTGGGAAATAAAACTTCACGTTTTTCACCGGGAGTACAATATTCACAAGTGTTTCCGCCGGAATCGTTCCATTTGCCGATAAAATTAGGCATCAAACATTTTCGGCACCTGATTTTAAAAAAGTCTGCCTCGGTCTGTTTTATTTGCGGTAAATTAAATTTGCTCATTTTTCCTCGCAATTATCGCCATGTATAATTAGCTTATTTTTTATTTATATCTTGATCGACCTTGGCGGGATCGAAATTGAAAACAAATCCCTTCCGTGTTTGCCATAACGACGAAGTTTTAATAATATTTTTCACATGCTGCACCACTTTATCAACCGTGGCGTCATCGACTTTCGCCGCACCCTTGAATAAATCCAATTCATTTAACCGGATATGAATAAAACCGTCAAATCCAGCCAATCGTAAAGTTTTTCCAACGCAATCTATATCGCAACCGTCCAATACGATTACTTTAGTTTCTTGTTTCATCCGGTTCAGTTGTGATTCAATCCGTCCCGATATGGCCGTGGGACAAGTCATAACCACCGAACCGTCACGAAAAAGTTTCCGTGCCGCTAAATCAGCGATCTCTCCAACATTAGAGCCTCCCGAACATGCTAATAATACAGGTTTTTGATTGTTAACATTCATTTCTTTTTCAGTCATTGTCTTATTTCTCCTTTTTTATAATTTCTTTCACATGTTGAACTGCTTTGTCGATGGTGGTTTCATCTACTCGAGCTCCGCCTTTAACCATTCCCGCGTCGTTTAGTCGAATATGAGTATAATTTTTTATCCCGGCATTTTTGAGAGTCCTGCTCACGCAATCTTTCTCACAGCCATCCAGCGCTATTACGCGGGAAGCTTTTTTAGTTCGATCCAAAAGTGATTCAATTTTTCCGCCGATCGCGATAATACATGACATCTGTATAACTCCCTCGCGATATAGTTTGCGGGCGGCCCGGTCGGCAATCTCTCCTACATTTGAACCTCCGGAGCAAGTAAATAGTAATTTTTCTGAATCATTGCCAATAGTACTTTTTTGATCACTCATTGCGATATCCCCTCTCATTTTAAAAGAATAAAGAGATTAAATGATTTTGATTATAATTTAAATGAAGAGTAACTGTTGCATTAATATTGCAGCATAACTACAATTTAAAATTATCCGGTAAAGTTTGTTTTTAAACAAACTTTTTTTGGATATTTATATAATCAAATGTAACAATTATCCAGTAAAAAGCATAACATATTTCCAAATACAAGTCAATTGTATTTGTTTTACTTAATCAATACCGGAAAACAATCGTATTTATTATATTTTTTATAGTGATTAACTGGGAACATAAAATTAGTAAATATTGTTCGTTTCGGATAAGGTGAAAATAACGGGGTATCGTTATGAAAGAATAATATGTTTTTGGGAATTATCAATTCCAATGGGGGCCTTTTTTTGATATAATATAAAAAATTATGCTAAAGAGGCGAGAAACATGAGTATCAAAGAGATGGCCGAAGCGGCCAAGAACGCGGCGTTACGTTTGGCTGCTTGTGATACATCTTTAAAAAATAAAGCTTTGGAGCAAATCGCCCTGACCATTGAACAACATAGAGAAGACATTATCCGGGCCAATCTGGAGGACTTGAAACGGAGCGAGCGGGAAAAATTAGCGGCGCCGTTATTAAAACGGCTGAAATTTGACGAATCTAAAATCACCGATGTGATTGCCGGAATCCGGAACTTAATTGATTTGGAAGACCCTGCCGGTAAGACTTTATTAGCCGCTGAACTGGATCAACCCCTTCAATTATACAGGGTTAGTTGTCCGATAGGCGTGATCGGGGTGATCTTTGAATCCCGCCCGGATGCTTTGATTCAAATCGCCACGCTCTGCTTGAAAAGCGGTAACGGCGTATTGTTAAAAGGCGGTTCGGAAGCATCCGCCACCAACCGGGTTCTAGCCGCTTTGATCGAGCGGGCAACAGCCGCGGCCGGGATCCCATCTGATTGGATACAGCTTCTCGAAACCAGGGCGGATGTTACTCAAATGCTAAAGCTGGATGAATACATTGACTTGATTATTCCGCGCGGTTCCAATGAGTTCGTCCGTTATATCATGGATAATTCCCGGATTCCGGTGATGGGTCACGCCGATGGTATTTGCCATTGTTATGTGGATGCCGGTGCCGATTTGGAAATGGCGGTACGGATTGTGGTTGATTCAAAAACTCAATACGTGGCGGTTTGTAACGCCGCCGAAACTTTATTGGTCCACCGGCGGATTGCGGCCGATTATTTACCACGGTTGAAAGAAGCTTTGGACCAAAAACAGGTGGAAATCTTCGGTTGCCCGAAAACCCTCGAAATCATCACCGCAGCTCCGGCCACGGAAACGGACTGGCGGACCGAATATTTGGATTATAAACTGGCGATTAAGTTGGTGGAGAATCCGGAAGAAGCCATTGACCATATCAACCATTATGGTTCGGGCCATACCGACAGTATCATTACGAATAATACCGCTACTGCCGCTAAGTTTCTGAACCTGGTGGATTCAGGGAACGTTTTTTGGAACTGTTCGACCCGGTTTAGCGATGGTTTCCGTTACGGCTTCGGCGCCGAAGTGGGAATCAGTACCAGTAAGCTGCACGCGCGCGGCCCGGTGGGTCTGGACGGACTAGTCAGTTACAAGTACAAATTAATCGGAAACGGCCAGGTAGTTGAGGATTATGTAAGCAAAAATAAGGTTTTTAGCCATAAAAAATTGAATAAAAATTGTCCGGTTTAACCTGAATCCGGCAAGTAACTTAAAAATCTTTCTAAATAGGGACTTGCCGGATTCAGTAGATAAACCCGATCCGGCAAATTCTTTTTTGTATTTCAAGAAAATTTAAATGTACTTGCCGGATCGAAGTTTAAATTATCAGCAACTATCAGCAACTTATTGACAATTTGCCAAAAAGTCGATATAATAAATAACACTAAAACTAAACATGTATATTTCCCGGGCGCTTAATCTTAAACATATAAATATTCATATGAATATTTATATGTTAAGAACGGGGGAACCAAGTTTTCAGGGGGTGAATTAAGCTCAACTAGCGTTGAGCTTATAGGGTACTCTGAACCCGAACCCGTCAGCTAACTCCGTAGGCGTATCAGAGAGGCAAGCATGGTTTTTCTATATTCAATTATCTTAACCATGGATTCCCTCCAATCCATGGTTTTATTATACTTGCACCGGTATTTTCAATATATGACGGAGATTGTTTTATAACTTATTAACAAAATGTAAAAAAGTTGTTTGCTGGTGGTTTATTGGGCGGTTTGTAAGTGCGCGAAAGGAGTTTTGAGTGATTATGCTAAGGAAAATGATCAATTTTATTTTTTATGTAGTTATCCTGTTATTATTCGCGGGAGCCTGGTTTACTTTTGAAAATAAAAACCGGAGACAAGATTTTACAATAGGAGTTGTAGCCGGAACCAACTATGAAACCAAAACCCGAGAATTTAAAAATGTTTTCGAAGTTAAGCTTTATAAGGACAATAACCGAATTTTGAACGATGTGGCGGACGGCTGGATTGATGCCGGAATTATGGACCGGTTGATGGGATTGGCGGAGATTAAGGAACGCGGTTATCGTAATTTGAAGCTGGCCGGAGATTTACTCTGGCAAGAAACGGTCGCGGTTGCTTTTAATAAGGAGGATAAGGCATTACGTCAGACGATAAATCAAGCATTGACACTAATAATTAATGATGGTACTTATGACCGGATTAGCCGGAAATATTTTGGCGGGAATATTTTAAAAGGAATCAAACGAAAAGTTACTTATCCTAAAGAACCGGCGGCAACCGATTCCTCATGGAAAAGAATCCTAAAAAAAGGCCGGTTAGTATTCGCAATGAGCGGCGGATATCCACCGTTTAATTATTTCGATAAAAACAACCACTTGACTGGATTTGACGTGGAAATAGCCACCGCTGTCTGCCAAAAACTGGCGGTTAAATATGTCCCGCTTGTTACTCCTTGGGATGGAATCATTGACGGTTTACGGGTCAAACTATATGACGGGATATGGGGAAGTATGGCCATTACTTCCGAACGTTTAAAAAAGGTTGATTTTTCCGACCCATATTATTTATCGGGGGCCCAATTATTGGTCCGTGATGATTCTCCGATTACCGGACCGGAAACGCTTCAAAAAGAGCAGTCCCGATTGTTCCCACTTCCCAAGTTTTAATTTACTGGATATTTAATATAATTAATTAATAATACGATAACCGCCAAATTATTATACAAAAGGAGACAATTATCAGTGATTATTTATGAAGAAAAGCAACAAACGATTGCTCAAAAGTTGGAGACGGGAGTTGAAGTTTCCCATTGGAAAGATTGGCGTTGGCAAATTAGAAATTCGGTGAAAACCATACCTGATTTTGAAAGAATAACCGGAATTAAATTTACCGACTCCGAACGCCATGATCTAGAAAATACATTGGCTAAATTTCCTTTGGCCATTACTCCTTATTATTTATCGTTGATTGAAACGGAAGATTATCAAAATGACCCGGTTTTTAAGCAAGCTTTTCCCGATTCCCGGGAACTTGCCATTCAGAACTGGGAAATGCAAGATCCGCTGGCGGAAGAAAAAGATAGTCCGGTATGCGGCATTACTCCCCGGTATCCGGATAGCGTGTTGTTTCATGTAAGCAATCTTTGCGCTATGTATTGCCGTCACTGCACCCGCAAGCGAAAAGTCGGCGATATCGATTCCATTCCCGATAAAGATGAGTTAGAGAAGGGGCTTTCATACATCCGCAATAATCCGGTAATTAGGGATGTTTTGCTTTCGGGTGGGGATCCGTTTATGTTATCCGATGAATATCTGGATTGGCTGCTAGCTGAACTTCGGACCATTCCGCACGTGGAAATTATCAGGATCGGGACCCGGACGCCAGTGGTGCTTCCCTACCGGATTACCAAAAACCTGGTGGATATCGTAAAAAAATATCACCCGGTTTGGTTGAACACTCACTTCAACCACCCGCGGGAATTAACGCCTTCCGCAATCGAGGCTTTGAAACATTTGGCGGATGCCGGGATCCCTTTGGGAAACCAGAGTGTATTGCTGGCCGGAGTAAACGATTGCCCGCGAATTATCAAAAAACTAGTTCATAAGTTGACTTATAACCGGGTACGTCCTTATTATCTTTACCAATGCGACCTGTCGGAAGGATTATCCCATTTTCGGACCCCGGTCGGCAAGGGAATTGAGATTATGGAAAGCCTGATCGGCCATACCAGCGGCCTAGCGATTCCCACCTATGTCATTGACGCCCCGGGGGGCGGGGGAAAGATACCGGTAATGCCCAATTATCTGATTTCCTGGTCGGCCAACAAAGTGGTGCTCCGCAATTATGAAGGAATGATCACCACTTATCAGGAACCCGATCACTATTCATCCGGGTTTTGCGATCGAAATTGCCGTGACTGCCATTTGGATTTAAAATTGGATAAAACCGAGGAAATCAATGCGGTCGGTATCCAAAAATTATTATCGGATTGGGATAATACCAATATTTTGGT
>JBJKPO010000344.1:0-7067 GCA_046706235.1 Bacillota bacterium
GATGGTACTTGTCGGGCGACCGGCTGGGAGAGTAAGTCATTGCCAGGAGTAATTTTAATAAGACCCCGTTAATGTCTAACGTCATTAACGGGGTCTTTGGTTTTACCTTCGGATTACCGATAAATTAAAATGGGCCGATGGATTCGCCGGTAGGGGTGGTTCGCGAACCGCCCCTACCGGCGAATCCCCGAAAACCATCCGGCAACGGAAAAATTTTTACCCATCCAACGGGATGAAAACCTTTTATTAATATTTCGGCAACCCGCGGATTAAAGCGATAATTAAGGTTAGTAACGGAATACCTACCTGGAAGGGAAGCGCGTACAGCGGATAAATTTGTTGGATAAACTCAATATTCCCGGTGGCATTTTTAAAATTGATTAACGCAACCAGCGCCATTAAAATTCCCACCGGTAGTATCAACGGATGGTAAGTCCGCAAGCCAAGCAATTGAGCGCCACTTAATACTGTAGTATATAGAAGCACGGTTATTTTTACAAAACCCAATATTAAAAACCCGACTACGGTAAGAATCTCCAACCTGGTTAGCAGGTTCCCGACATTAATCAACCGGTCCGCTTGAAATGTCGGGTATAAAAAAACCTCATTCATCGGCCCCAATACTCCAATATTCCGGATCGAAACTATTGTCAGAAATAATCCGCTAAATATCACAGCGCTGATTACCGGTGCCGTGATCCGGCCTTTTTTTTGATTGTTGAGGTAAGGGAATATCATCATAAAAGCAATGGTATCGGCAAATAAAAACTCTGACGCTGAATGCGCAGCCGTCGCTAATTTTGGCAACGGAGCTTCCAAGAGCGGCAACAGGTTTCGAAAATCAATATTTTTGATTAGCAGCAAGAAAGATACGAAAAATGGTAATATCATTGTAAAGGAGAGGAGCTGTCCGGAACGGCTTATTACTTCAATCCCGTTTTTTACCGCATAAGCGCCGGCCAATATAATCAGGATAACCGTTACAGCCTCCGGAGTTTGCGGTAAAGTGGTGGTTGAAAAAAAGTTTTTAAAGGTGACCAATACCAATGAACCAGCATGGAATAAAAACCAGATATACGCCAGCGATATAAATTTACTTAAGTAGGGTCCGTATACTGTTTCATTGATTCGAATCAGATCTTTTCCTTTGAATTTTATGCTCAAAACGACACTGATTAGGATGAAAAGCATTCCTTCAAGCATTCCAAGTAAAATTGCAAGCCAGGCGTCATGTTTGGCTTGGCTTCCGGGAACCAATAAAATAGCGGGACCGATAATAAACCCGATCATCAACCAGGTTAGCTGAGAATTCCCGATTTTTCCTTGTTCCAAAGGCATTTAAAAACCTCATTTATTTTACATTAAACAGATATTTTATCCATTCTCCGATCAAGTCCGAAACATAAGGTAAACTAATGCCTAAAGTCAATAAAACACTTAGTAAAAATCCCAAAGAAAGCAATGTACTAAAAATAATCAGTTCCCACCATAGCTTTTTTTGAGCAAGTCCCGGGATTTCGATGAGTCCGATGACGGTAAAGGCGATAGTTATTAAAAATATCATGGGAAACCTCGGTTATTCTCAATTTTAAAAATGGGTTTGATGGTAAGCCCTACTGATTTTAACTGTGTTCTAACCCGGACGTTAACTTCGGTAGTTAAAAATGCTTGATCCCAAACCGGTTTTAACCGTTTCCATTCCTTGGGATACCGCTGGTGAATAATCTCGCCAAAACCAAAAACATCGGCCTTCAATTGAAAAGCTTTAGTTAAAGCGGCTGATACTTCCCGGCGAATCGCCTTGCGAATCAATAAATCCAGAGAGCCGGCCGTTCCTTGTTTGGTAAAGTCCGGCGTGCCTACGACATTAGTTAGGCCATATTCGGTATCGATCATTAATTTTATTACAATCTTTCCATCCTTTATTTCCGGTATCAGCTTGCTTTTGGCCTTGATAATTTCCAAATCAATATTGCCCCAAGCCGGGGACTTAACCCGGATAACTCCTTTTCCTACTTTATTTAGAATCCATAATAGCCCTCTGGTTTCAATTTTATCGAATTTTCCAACCAATCGATCCTCTTTAAAAACAGCGGTTCCGGCCAGGGATATTTTTTTTTGCCCCGGCTGTTTTTTGACTTGAATTAAAGATGTATGCGCCGAGGAGGTTTTAGCTAACAACTTGCAGATGAACTCATGTTGAGTAGCCGTATCGGTTTGCGAAGCCGATTCCCGGTTGAGAATAAGCCTGGTTATTTCAATTGACGGGATTTTTTCAAGACCCAGACTGGTTTCCATAACACTACCGGCTTTTCCGGCTGCGATCAAAATCCAGGACGTTCCCCGGGGTTGGCGGGTGCGAATAAAAAACTCAAGCAAGGGATAAAGCCCTTTTTGAGCGGTTGTTTTGCTGAAAATGATGATTTGATTTTCGGATAAGTATAACTCACGGTCCACTTGGTTTACAAAATTTTGGAATGCTTCGGAAACTGTTTTTCCGGAACTGCTGACCGTCACATAAGCTTTCCTTTGAACCGGAGCGGCGCCGGCTCCTCCGGTATCTCCCCCGCCGGATGCGGATTTGGCTTCTCCGGGTTTAATCACCTGAATGGTTACGATTACTTTCCCGGATTGTTTTTCATCAAGGTCAATACCTACGGCGGAAATAATGGCCATGTTGTTTAAATCCCTGGCATCCCAACATCCATTATTAATAATGAGTAAAAAATTTAGTAAAAATAAGATTAATTTATTTCGGAAACGCCTATAGTTCTTCATTTTCACCTTACTCGCGCATACGTGCATCCGGCGTATCCTGATTGGGTTTGGAAGTTACACTTGGACGCAAAAAAAATTCCTGCCGTTGGGGATCGGTTTTACCAAAGTTATGCGGGCGTAACCACATGGCCCACCAGGGGGCTCTGACCGGTACATCCTTCATATCGGTGATAAAAAAGGGCATAATTGGCGACAGGTAAGGAGTGCCGAAAGACCGTAACGAAGCCAAATGGATTACTAAAACCACTAAGCCGATAATAATACCGAAAGCACCTAATAATCCGGCCATAATTGTAAGGGCGATCCTCAAAATAGCCGTTAGGTCTGATAAAGTAGGGATTACAAATGAAGCGATGGCCGTTAAGGCAACAACAATTACCATTGGCGCTCCTACCAAACCGGCTGAAACCGCTGTTTGTCCGATGACCAGGGCGCCGACAATACTGACAGCCTGTCCGATGGGGCGCGGTAAACGGATGCCGGCTTCCCGAAGGATTTCAAAGATTAATCCCATCCCCAGGGCTTCGACCGCCACCGGAAAAGGCAAACCTTCCCTGGCGGCCGCCAGGGTTATTAATAATGGGGTAGGAATCAATTTCTGGTGAAAAGATAACAAGGCAACATAGATCGCCGGTAAAAGCAGGCTAAAACCAAAGGCGACATATCTTACCAACCGGATCAGGCTTCCGTAATAAGCGCGGGCGTAATAATCTTCCGGGCTTTGAAAGGTTTCGATCAATAACATCGGGACGGTCAGAACGAATGGGGTTCCGGCAATAATAATCGCGGCTCTGCCTTCCAGGATTTTTCCGGCTATCGCGTCCGGTCTTTCACTGCGGGCTATGGTCGGGAATATTGAAAACGGCGCATCCTCGATAAATTCTTCAATATATCCGGATTCAAGAATGGAATCGGTTTGAATTCCAAGCAAACGCCGTTTGATTTCCACAATCAAACTATCCGCGGCAATTCCCTTAATATAAGCGATACAGACATCCGTTTGAGTTTGTTTTCCAATCCGCATAACTTCAAAAGCAAGGTTCGGATTGTGGATTTTCCGGCGTAACAGCGCAGTATTGGTACGCAGACTCTCGGTAAAACCTTCTCTGGGACCCCGGACCACAACTTCGGATGCCGGTTCTTCGATCGCTCTTTTTTCCCAACCTTTGGTGCTTATTGTTAATGCCTTTTTATAACCGTCAATGAGTAAAATCGTATCCCCGGATAAAACGCTGTCCACTAAATCAGAAATCATGGATTTGATAGTAATATCACCAACAGCAATTATCTGGGATTGAACGGTTAAAAAAAGATCTTCTTTAAAATCAACCTGATTGATAACTTTACTCATTACCGGGGACAGAATATCCCGGTCAATTTGATTTCGGTCAACCAGCCCATCCACATAAACAATAGCGCCGTTAATTTGTTCTTGGGAACCTATTTTAAATTCACGGATGATAATATCGGGATTTTTTCCCAATCGGCCGGAGATAGATAGTAAATTTAACGCCAGGTCGTTATTGAGATCGCTATTAAGCCCGTTTTGATTCTGATTGGGGCTTTTATTATAATTCATTAACTGCCATATCCGTAATTTACGGTTAAAAATACGAAGCATCGTCACCCGATAATTCTTTTTTTTTTAGTATGTAAGAAATATCCGTCATCTATACCAGCTTATTGAATATCCGGGAAAATATTTACTAAAGGTGGAAAATGAGAAAATTGTGTAAATAATGAAGGTGAATTCCTACTTTTTGTCGAATTAATAAATTTTACAAGAAAAATAGGGAGGCGGAAATATTTGGCGCGCGTGTTGATTATTGATGACGAGCCGGCGGTATTAATGGTTCTACGTGAAATATTCAACGATGAAGGTTACGACGTTAATACCGCCCCTAACGGTTTGGCGGGACTTAAGTTATTGGAGCAAGGTCCGCTTCCGGAAATCATACTGATTGATTTATTAATGCCGGGAATGGGGGGGCGTGATTTTGTAATGACCCTTCGGTCGAAACTTGGTCTGGTAAAAATACCGGTTATTTTAATTACCGGAACTATTCCCAATCCCGAAGATTTTCCGCCGCAAGGCAGTTACCAGGATATCATCTGTAAACCGTTTGAGATTGAGGATGTTATCGTAAAGGCCAGTTCGCTGCTGAATACTTTTAAAAATCAGTGATTTGAAAGACCTGGACAGTAATAATAGTTAAAAACGCCTGGGAAGGAATTTAATAAATTACGACTATGATTATTATGCGCCGGAAAATGATTAAAAAAAAGCTTCGAAAAGCTGAAACGAGTTATGATTTATTGGTTAAACATTGTCATGACGCTGTTTTGACTTTATCCCCGGCGACCCGTATCCTTGAGGCCAATCCAATGGCTTGCCGGATGCTTGGTTATTCCAGGGAACATTTATTATCGATGAAACTAATCGAAATAATGCTGTTTAATGATTTTACTCCCCGAAGTAATAATTATGAGGAATTGCTTCGCGGGATTCCATTTTTGGGCGAAGTTATTTTTGTAAAAAAAGATGGGGGGCAAATCCCGGTAGAGATGAATACCGTGATTTTGCCTAACAGGAATTATCTGGGAATTTTCAGGGATATCTCCGACCGGAAGCTGGTGGAAGAGGCTGGCAGGGAGCGGGAGGCGGCCGAAGAACGGGAACGGATCCGGACTAAATTCCTGCAAATCGCCGCTCATGAGTTGCGTAATCCGATGGCCGGCGTTAAAGGGATTCTTTCGTTAATTCAACGGAGACTAAACTCAGGGAAACCCTTGGAAAAAATAAATCAATTATACAAAATTATGGAACAGGAAATCGATCGGCTGTCATTTCTGTTGGATGAAATTTTAGAAGCCTTCCGGGTTCAAGAAGGGCAACTCATCTTAAAACGGCAGCGAATTAACCTGATTGAGGTTATTAATTCGGCGCTGACCCCGTTAATGATATCCGAAGACAAACATCGTTTTATTTTTGAGAAAAATATGGACGGTACCGTTTGGGTTTTAGGCAGCAGTCCGCGTTTAGAGGAAGTGATGCGCAATCTGTTTACCAATGCCGTAAAATACTCTCCGCTTGAGAGTGAGATTGTGATCGGGGTGACTCAAAAAAATAACCGGGTATTGGTTTCAGTTCAAGATTACGGCTGTGGAATCCCGAGAACTCAATTGACTAAAATTTTTGACGGATTTTACCGGGCGACCAATTTAATACACCATCATGACCCGGGAGGCCTAGGTTTAGGTTTATATATTTGCCGGGAAATCATTCAACGCCACAACGGTCGGATCTGGGCTGAAAGCGAGGAAGGAATAGGCGCTACTTTTTATGTTGAACTCCCGGCGCTTGTATCAAATGAAAATGATAAACAAGGTTCTTTATTTGAACTGGAAAATGATTGATCCTTGTTGGATAAGTTCATTTGAGGCTTTCGTTGTAGTGCTAAAGTTTTATGAATAAAACGTGACTTCCGTTGACATTCCTCAATCGATATGGTAAATTTAAGTGGCTAAAATCGATAAATTTGGAGTAATTATGCGTATTTTGAATACCGGTACTCAAAAGGAATTAATTGTTAAACTGCTGGATCGCCGGACTAAATTTTACAATCAATCGGATAATGATTTATCCTCCGAGGTTGCCCGGATTATCACCGATGTGAGAAAACGTGGGGATTTAGCTTTATGCGAGTATACCGCGCGATTTGACAAAGTATCGTTAACTGCGGAAATGATCCGGGTAACCGAAGCCGAAACCATCCAGGCCGTTCAATCGGTGTCAACCGAATTCATGGGGGCGATTCGCCAGGCCAAAGATAATATCATTTCGTTTCACCGTAAACAACTTCCCAGGGATTGGTTCGATCTCAAGGAAGACGGTATCATTTTAGGCCAACGTTATCAGCCGGTGTCCGCCGCCGGGTTGTATGTCCCGGGTGGGACCGCTGGTTCCACGCCTTTGGTTTCGTCTCTGCTTATGAATGCGTTACCGGCTAAAGTGGCCGGTGTGCCGCGAATCGTTATTTGTACTCCTCCCAATGCTTCAGGAAATATTAATCCTTATTTGCTTGCGGCGGCGGACGAATGTGGAATAACGGAGATTTATAAAGCGGGAAGCGCCTGGGCTATTGCCGCGATGGCTTATGGAACGTCAACAATTCCGAGTGTCGATGTCATTGTGGGACCGGGTAACCGGTACGTAACCGAGGCTAAACGCCAAGTTTTCGGCTTTGTAGGTCTCGATATGTTGGCTGGTCCCAGTGAGATTTTGATTA
>JBJKPO010000345.1:0-2927 GCA_046706235.1 Bacillota bacterium
TCGTCCTGAACTTTCGGCCACCGGATATCCGGATGTGGACGTGGTATTGACCACCCGGGAATTAGCCCGGATGATTCGCGAGGCAGCCATTGATTTTGACGAATTACCGGAACGTCATTTCGACGACCCCATGGGAGAAGCTTCCGGGGCCGGAGCATTGTTCGGCTCCACCGGGGGCGTGATGGAAGCCGCATTACGAACGGCCGCGGAACTAATTACCGGGAAACAAACCGAAATGGTTGAGTATCATCAAGTTCGGGGGTTAAAGGGGATTAAGGAAGCCGTGGTTACTATCGGCGATTTGCAATTAAAAGCCGCGGTAGCCCATGGACTCGCTAACGCCAGGATTTTGATGGAGCGGATAAAAAACGGCGAAGCCGAATATCATTTTGTGGAAATAATGGCTTGTCCCGGAGGTTGTGTTAACGGCGGCGGACAACCGATTCAACCGTCTTATGTAAGAAGCTGGCTGGATCTCCGGTCCGAAAGAGCTAAAGCCATTTACGAAGAGGATCGGGATATGCCTATCCGCAAGTCCCACGAAAATCCGTGGATTAAGCTGCTTTACGATGAATTTTTAGGTGAACCGGGCAGTTCCAAGGCTCATCATTTACTACATACTCATTATACTAAACGGGAGAATTATCCGGAGAAAAAAGAAAACTAAAATCTTAAGAGATTTGATAAATTAACGGGCGATAATGAGGCGGCGGTATCGGTTTTCCATTGGATAACGCTGCTTCAAGCCAGGCCTGTTTTGATTGTAAAACTTCCCGAAGCGCTTCCTCGGGAGTCGCCCCGAAAGCGGAACAGTGTTTTAAGTCGGGTATGTCGGCAATGTACCCTTCATCTTCTTCACTGTAAAACAAATTAATATGATAATCTTTCATTCTTGATCCCCCATTTGAAGATTATATCGTTCAATTGTTTGTAGTAACTGTTTGACCAAGTTTGTTTAAAGTATTTTATTGAGTTTTATGAAGTTCAGAATCAAACTGCCAGCGCGCTGGAATTAATGAGAAAGTATAATAATCAATAAATCAACCAGACTTATCTTACAACCTCCATCTCAAAATCCCCAACCGCCATATTGAGATCAATGGTTAAATGTTTGGGGGCCCGGTTGTATTCGTGAGAGGTGTAGGCATGATCGCCGAATGCCCAATCCAAATCGCCAAGATTGGTATGGAGCAAGGCGCCGGAGGAAATGACTTTTACCCCCAAGCCCTGGGGTACGCTGACTTTGACTTTGGAAGCCCCGGCATTGATTTTAACCCGCGAGTTATCTGTTTTATCACCCAAGATTAAGCTGAAATCACCAGCACCCATCTTTAAATCCAGGTTTGTAACGCGTAGACTCGATAAATCAGCCTCCGCTTTGGCGGCTCCGGTATTCATGACAAGATCCCAGCTCAAATCAGGGGAAAGCCGGACCTCCCAATTGAAATTCGGATTGGGACCGCCGTCATCATCCCAATTCCTGGGGTTATCCCGGTGGTGATGCCGCCAGCCAGGTCCGGGGAAATGCCCTGTTTGTTTGAGGTCCACCATCAGGGTATTATTACGATTTTTCACTTGGCTACGGGCCTTAAATCCGCCAAAATAACCCTCTACCCATTGGGTTGTGTTGGAATTTACAGTAAGCAGGCCACCCCCAAAATTGATCTCCGCTTTTCCATCCGTAATTCCGGGGTATTGGGCACGGTTTACGATAATTTTTTGTTGCTCATCAAAAATTGTTTTGCCAGGTTCCGATCCTCTTGGGTTCATTAATAACAAAACGATAATGACGATACTCACTAAAAACCAGAAAATATAGGAGAACCATTCCGAAGACGGGCCGCGCCACAGGATTTTAATTCCGATTAAGATCAGGATTAACGGGCATAATCGCCAGATCTGCCATATTATATCCCATGATCCGTATCCCAGATTGATTAACAATACAATTATACCGGCCATAATTAATAAAAAACCGGTAAATACCGAATGCAATCTCATGATTACGGCTCCCTTCTGCGTGGTAACATTATTAATATCCCTAAAGCAATCAGGATTAAAGCCCAGGAGTTACGCCAATGGAACCAGGGCACGAACTGTTGTAATAAAAAGATCCCGCCCAGCAGGATAAAAAAGATGCCAAGGTAAGGCGCTCCGGTACGGTGATAGGCTGGCGGCGGAGCTTGCGATGATGGCTGGTTTGGGGTAATATCAATGGTTTGCTCTTGATCCCGTTCGGGGGTCAAAGCCTCGGGGATGATGATCCAGGCGATTATATAGGCTAAAACTCCGGTGCCGCCGACAAAGACGGCTATCAGCCACAATAAACGTACCGGAGTGGGATCGATATTGAAATACTCGGCAATACCACCGGCCACTCCGGCAATTCGACGGTTGGTTACTGAACGATACAGATGTTTATAACTCATCAAAATTTACCTCCCCATTTATATAAATATCCTGAAAAATTGTTTGTTTTCTATACTGGAACGTAGCATATTAATTCTAATCCTGACTCCTGAATACTGTTAACGGCTTTGCTACGGTATGTATTGTTTACGAGTTTGGCGCTTCCGGAATAACAATCCAGGCAATCAGGTAAGCCAGTATTCCCCCGCCGATCAAGAATGCCGCCAGTACCCAACCCAGGCGTACCAGTGTCGGATCGACATTGAAATACTCGGCGATTCCTCCGGCCACCCCGGTAATCCGCCGGTCATTCACCGAGCGGTACAAGCGTTTGTATTCCAAAATTCAGACCTCCTCTAAAAGATTATTATTCCTATTGAAGCGTAGCTTCAACTTCGATCCGGCAAGTAAATTTGTCGGATGCCTAAAAATGTAAATATTTAACAAAATATTGGTATAAAAAGGTTATCTGCACCTTGAAACCTTAATAAAAAATGGTAAATCCACTCAAAATGACC
>JBJKPO010000346.1:0-5284 GCA_046706235.1 Bacillota bacterium
ATATAATTGGAAGTACCGTTAAGGATACCGTAAATATCCTCAATGGCATTGGCCACCAGTCCTTCCCGCAAACCCTTGATGATCGGAATTCCCCCGCCGACGCTAGCCTCAAACAGCAAATCAACCCCATTTTCAGCGGCAATTTTAAATAACTCCCGGCCTTTGGTGGCAATTAGCGCTTTGTTGGCGGTTACGACATGTTTGCGATTCTGCAGCGCTTTTCGGATGAAGCTGAAAGCCGGTTCATAGCCGCCAATGGTTTCAACTACAATATCAATTTCCGGATCGAGAAGTAGATCATCGGCATTGGTAGTACATTTTACGTCTCGCAAATCGAGATCCCGTTTCCGGTCCCAATCCAACTCGACAATCGTTTTCAGATAAAAAGTTAACGCCGAACGGGTATGAAGCAGCTAACTATGATCCAGTAAAATTCTGGCCACTCCCGTTCCAACCGTTCCGAGCCCAATAATCCCGATATTCACTTGATGATCCTTCATTCAAAAAACCCCCTCTTTTTAGAAATAGCTGCGTGCTGCAAGTTACGAGTCAAAACCTAATAAATAGTCACGAGTTGATTCAGTCTCGAGTTAAAAAACTATTTTAATAGTAATAAAACTAGTATTGTGTTTTAAGGACTCGTGGCCCGTAACTCGTAACTGATTTTGTCCCGAAATGATTCTCAACTCGTAACTCTTAACTATAAAAAAAGCCTTCCATCCTGTTAAAGGACGAAAAGCCTTGGCTTCCGCGGTTCCACCTTTTTTGGTCAAATATCTATTCATAACTCGAACGTTTTGACCCAACTTTGAAACGATAACGGCCGTTACCGGACAACGGTACTGGGGTTTCATTCTTTAGAAAAACCCTTTCCGATTGCCGCTCCAGGATGGTGTTGCCGACCCGATCAAAGGAAAACTTTCAGCTATTATCTTCCCTCTCTAATAAACCGGATTTCACCAACTTATTCCTGTCATCACTTTAGAATTTAAATATATCACTGCAGCCGGAAAAAGTCAATCCAATAATTTTTTAACCGGTCTATTCTCCGATAATTTTAATCAACACCCGCTTCCGGCGCCGTCCGTCGAACTCTCCGTAAAAAATTTGCTCCCAAGGTCCAAAATCCAATTGGCCGCCGCTAACCGCCACGGTAACCTCCCGGCCCATGATTTGTCTTTTCAAGTGGGCATCCCCGTTATCTTCGCCGGTTCGGTTATGCGAATATTGGGAAATTGGCTCATGCGGCGCCAATTTTTCCAGCCAATTTTGATAATCGCTCCACAACCCGCTTTCATGGTCGTTAATAAAAACGCTGGCCGTGATATGCATGGCGTTAACCAAGCACAATCCTTCCTTAATCCCGCTTTCCGCCAGGGCCTCTTTTACCTGAGGCGTAATATTGATGAATTCAACCCTACTTTTAGTATTAAAGAACAATTCCTTGCGAAACGACTTCAGTTTAAGACACTCCCTTCAATAAAAACCGTTTAATCACAATTTATATCGCTTTTTAACAGCTCTTGAATATCGGGAAACCCTAATACGCTGGTAAATAATCCCATATGGCCGGCGCTAATGCAATCAAAAATTATCAGTCGAAATAATTCCAATTGCCCCACCTCCGATATTTGTCCATTAAATAAAGAATCGAGCAAATTAGTTCCCGGTCCGGAATGACCGCAAATATAATAAAAAGCGCCTTCCCACAAAAGCGAACGCAAAAAATCATTTTGCCAAACCTGATCCGACACATAGACCATTACTTCATGAAAAGTTTTAGAATTATTCCTGATTAATATTTGACGCCACGGATTTGGCGAATGAGAACCCTTATAGCGGCGGTAACGATAATCCAATCCCAGCCGGTCAAGTTCCGGGATAATATTTGTAATGTCTATCTCCTGTTGTAAGGGAAAATTGAAATACCGGCTGTCAATCCTAATCACCAAGTCCGAATCTTGTCTTAATAATGATAATAGCCGGCGACTCTGGATTGCTTTGGCTTCAATTGTAGCTAACCGGTCATAACCAATATAAAATCGAGGACTATTCAAACCGCTTCCGGATTTATTCTCAATCAATTTCCAAGCTTTTTTTCTCATTATGTAATCCTATTCGCTTTATTACTCTTTAAATTCCCACATCTCACTTCTCATTTTTCAAAATACTTTCCATCTTTTCTTCCAACTTTTTAGTTGCTTGATTAATATGGGTTTTAATGGAAAGAACCAGAGTCGGAGATAAAGCATATTTCAAATCCATCAGATCCCCGGTTGATATATTCACATCAATAAACAAGTTCAAATCGGAAATTAAACTCTGATCGTTATTTGCAAATAAATGAGCGGCTTGGTCGCGTGTTAAAAAATTACATAGTATATTAATTGACAGTGTTTCTTCCTTAAAAAAAACATGAACGCCGAGATCGCTGATTCCCACCGAATCCGGCTCCGTTACCGAATAGTTTTGACTCCAGGAAATAACCATCTCCGAAAAATCTTCTATCGAATTTATGGAATACAGGTAATACCCCTGTACTCCAATATTTAATACTTCCTGGGGAGTCAATACTTTAGATATGATATCCAAATTGGATTCCAATACTGAAACGAAAAAATCATATGCGGGGCAAGCATCCATGGTAAAAACTAATCTTCGCGGCCGAATTCGTATTTCCCAGTTTCCCAATAATTGATCCTTTGGTTTTAAAACAAATTCATCCAAGGTTATATTTTCCAAATCAAATACATCCTTGGTTAATTCCTTGAGTTCGCTGATATGATCAACCGAATCTTTATAAGAATAACGAACCTCGGCATACATCCGCAACTTAAATAATTTATCAACCGGCATTTAGGTGAAAATTCCTTCCTCATAATATCCCACTGCCAGACCTCCGCCCGGTAGCGAAATATAATAAACTTTGATTTGAAACAAGTATTATATTATCGGCAGAAAAAATAAGGAAGCTAATTATAAAACATAATTATTGCCACTCTACCGTAGCCGGAGGTTTACTGGTTACATCATAAAGAATTAGATCAATCTCGGGAAATTGGCGTTCAATATCGATAATTAATTGTGAGATAAACTCTTTGGCAATTTCAGCGCCGATAACGGCGGGCCTGCCGGTCATAAAATCGTTGGTGACGATGGTCCGAATCGCAACCGAATATTTTTTAGTCAATCCCATGGGGAGTAATACCGCAAACACCTGACTGACCGGTTCCCGGTTGAGTTGTTTAACGACCAGATCGTCAATTTCACGTAACAATTGAACATTTTCCGGATTTAAATACATTGGATACGATATGATCGGCTGGTCCAGCCTCTGTTTATTTAAAACATAGGCGACCCGGTTGATAAAATCCAATCGATTGGGGATGTTTTTACCGATGTGGTATACCCGTTCCCACTCCAATTCCAACCCTTTTCCCGCAATAATTGATAAATAGCGGTAACTCCGGCAATCTCCCTGAACGCCCACCGAACGAATCGGAAGCGCCGAACCTTGATAACCGTCTGGCTCCGCTATCTGATCGATGATTTGGTTAAATGCCCGGTTTTGCTCTTCAGTAATCCGGTACCGGCCATCGTTGGCAATAACCCGGATTGCCAAACCGGGGCCGGGGAAAGGCTGACGTGAAGCTATGCTTTCATCAATACCAAGCGCCCGGGCCACCTGCCGGACCTCATCCTTATGCCAGTCCCAATTGGTTTCCACCACTAACCCCTTTTCGCGGGCTTTTCTTACAATATCGACATCATTGTGATGCGTCTTAATCCGGTGCGCGAAACTGGAAACATCGGGATTGCCGCTTTCAATCAAATCAGGACGTAAAGTACCCTGCGCCCAAAATGTATTGTCAAAATCCAGTTCAAGTTTAGCGGCTGTTTGCCTTACTACCGCGATGAACACCTCGCCGATCAGATTCCGCTTTTCTTCCGGATCCACCAACTGAGTAAGCGGTCCAATCTTCTTGCCGGAAACCTCCACCACCGAATTAAAAAACCGGTCGGCGGCGTTTTCCCTTATCAAATGAACGATACCGAGCTTGTGGAGATTTTCGCAAACCGCGTCGCTTTCGTTTTTTCGCATCAAACCGTGATCGATATGAATCGCATAAACATTATCCGGGTTTAGCGCCCTAATCAATAATGCCGCGGTTACCGCCGAATCTACACCGCCGCTGACTAAAACCAGAATTCTTTTATTTCCAACCTTTTCCTTAATCCCGGCAATCGCGGTCTTAATCCGATCTTCGAGCAAATAATTCCCACCTAAACCGCAAATCCGCATTAAGAAATTTTCCATCATTAATTTTCCATTAACGGTTAAATCCACTTCCGGGTGAAACTGTACCCCGTAAATCTTTAAATCTTCATTGTAGATAGCCGCCATGATCTCCCCTGATTTGGCGCCTATTTTGAAACCTGGCGCCAACGCAGCCACCGAATCACCGTGGCTCATCAACACATGTTGTTTCGGTTCCAATCCGTAAAACAACGAACAGGCCGGGGCAGCATCAATCTCCGTTTCCCCGTATTCCGTCTTGAGGCCCGGCCGCACCACTCCGCCAAATGTTTGATTGATAAGATGCATTCCGTAGCAAATGCCCAATATCGGAATACGTAACGCAAATAGCTTGACGTCGCAAGCCAAAGGCTTATCGACCCAGACGCTCCCCGGACCGCCTGATAGAATAATCCCTTGATATTCCTTAAGAGTTTCCGCCGGAACATTGAGCGGAAAGATTTCGGACTTGACCGACAACTCCCGGACCTTACGGTCGATGACTTTGGTATATTGCCCGCCGCAATCGAGAATGGCGATTTTTTCGATATCCATGGAACCACCCTATTACCTTGAATCTTGTAATAACTTTATACATTATATCAGATCAAATCGGTAAAAACCAAGTTAAATATTAGGGGATATTATTAAAAGGGTGAAGGCGGTAAAGAGTAAAGGGTAATAAAACACACTTCAATAAGAATACGGCACCAAAACCTGCAAATCCTCCATCGGAAAATGCCGCCGGTTCGTGGTCACTAAAACCGCGCCGGACTCTTTGGCGGTCGCCGCCAGGATTGCATCCGGAATCTCCACCCCATGGCTTGGCCGCCATTTGCGGACATATTCCCCCGCTGTTTGAGCGATTGTTTCATTGACTTCACGGCATTCCATTATTGATAATAAACGTTGCAGCGGCTGCTCCTGCCGCAAAGGTAGACCGGCATAAGTTTCAGTCAAGGTGATTGCCGAATAGTAAAACTTCAC
>JBJKPO010000347.1:0-4984 GCA_046706235.1 Bacillota bacterium
TAAAATACTACGTTACTTGATACCCACCAAGCCACACCCTTTTTATTTGGCCGGTGTATAAATCTGATCGAAGATTCCGCCATCGTTAAAATGAATCTTCTGGGTTTTTTGCCAGCCGCCGAAGACTTTATCAATCGTGAACAAATTTACTTTCGGAAATTGATCCGCGAACTTTTTAACCACCGATTTCATACGCGGCCGGTAGTAATGTTTGGCGGCAATAGTTTGCCCTTTCTCCGTATATAGGTACTTAAGATAAGCCACGGCGACCTCACGCGTTCCGTGTTTATCAGCCGCTTGATCAACCACGGCGACCGGCGGTTCGGCCAGAATGCTGAGCGACGGCACCACGATTTCAAACTTATCCTTGCCCAGTTCGTTGATGGCCAAAAAGGCTTCATTCTCCCAGGCGAGTAACACATCACCGATGCCTTTTTGGACAAAAGTCATCGTCGCGCCACGTGCCCCGGAATCAAGCACCGGCACATTTTTAAACAAACGGGCGACAAAATCCCTTGCTTTGGCTTTGCTGTTTCCGTATTTCTTCAAGGCATATCCCCAGGCGGCCAGATAATTCCAACGGGCACCGCCCGATGTCTTCGGGTTGGGGGTAATGATGGAAACGCCCGGTCTGATTAAATCGTCCCAATCCTTGATACCCTTTGGATTACCTTTACGGACCAGGAATACAATCGTTGAAGTATAGGGTGAACTGTTACCGGGCAGCCGTTTTTGCCAGTCATTCGATATCAAGCCGGCTTTTTCGGAAATGGCGTCGATATCGTACGCCAATGCCAAAGTCACCACATCCGCCTCCAAACCATCGATGACCGAACGGGCCTGTGCGCCCGAACCGCCATGTGATTGTTGAATTATGACATTCTCACCGGTTTTTTCTTTCCAATACTTGATGAAAGCCGCATTAAACTCTTGATATAATTCACGGGTCGGATCATAAGAAACGTTCAATATCGTTACATTTTTGGCTTTGATAGATAACCCGCCGGTTCCCGCTAAAATAACGGCCCCAATTAATATCACGACCACCATTGTTAATCCTAAAGCCTTTTCCAAATTCATTTTAAAACCACCTTTTAAATATAACTTAATATCATTAAGTTAATAGTCCAATGTCAAATATCACTTCGTTCTGTCAAAGGTCGAATGTCATAAAGATTAATCTGTTGTCTATTGTCAAAAAGTCAATTGTCCTTAAAATCAATAAAATACTATCATTTTATTTGGATTTCAGCTCAAACTGTCCGTTATAAAGATTTCCGACTTTTAACCTTTGACTCATATCTTAATCCATTGATCAAGATATTTAATCACTTTCTCCACCGCTTCCTCGAGAGTTAACCTCTCCGTATCAATAGTGATTTCCGGGTTAAGCGGTTCTTCATACGGCGCGGATATGCCGGTGAAATCCTTGATTTCACCCCGTTTCGCTAATGTATACAAGCCTTTTGGATCCCGTCTTGCGCAGGTCTCCAGTGAAGCTTTGACATATACCTCGATAAAACCACCTGGTCCCGCTTTTTCGCGGGCAAACTCCCGCATTTGGCGATACGGGGAAATAAAACTTACCAGGACGATCAGTCCGGCATCTTTCATTAACGCGGCCACTTCGGCAATCCGCCGCAAGTTCTCCAGCCTTCCGGCCTCGGAGAAATCCAGATCGGAATTAAGCCCATAACGGATGTTATCGCCATCCAGGCGATAGACGGCCTTTTTTTGCTCGAATAACCGCCGCTCCACTTCCACCGCGATGGTTGATTTCCCGGAGGCCGACAACCCGGTAAACCAGATTACCAGCCCGCGCTGGTTCAGATTCCGGCAACGTTCCTCATAACTAACTTTTCCCTCGTGCCTGGTGAGATTGGATTGATGAGTCGCCTTCAAAACGGACCACCCTTTACCGTATAAAATATATCAAGTCTACTAACTTAGTAGACATTATTATTGTAATAAGTATTTCCAGTTCTGTCAAGTATGGCTAGCCAAGTTTATGTAAAAGTATTTTTTCGTTTTATTTAAATTCGATTAATATATTTTTCACTAAACTATCTCCTTTTATTTTAACTATTAACAAATTTGTATAAAAAGTATTTTTAAATAAAGATTATATGAAAAAATAGTATTTGTGATTTATTAGAATATCGCTGCCAACAGCGGTATTTTTTTGTTCATAATATTTTATCATATTATGGGTAAAAAAAAGGACCCTTGAAAAATCCAAAGGTCAAAAACAGATAGTGGTAAATGGAGGTTAGGAGGAAAGTTGCCGGATTTTACAAAGATAATTATGAATAAACACAAATGTACTTGTTAAATCAAGGTTAAACTCACTCCATATGAATTATCGACAAAATCCGGAAAATATTTAGGAATATTTTAATGATTTACCAAAAATTTTTTAATAAAAACCACCCTGATACTTATGACTATTCAGAGTGGTTGATTAAAAAACTACCAATTTTTTTTTACTTTCTAACAGTGTTTTACCATTACAAACGCAAATATATGTATATTGGGTAATTGAGGTAATTTGATTTTTGATATTGGTTCTTGATCTCGCATTTCGCACCCCCAACAGGGTAGTGTCAATAATTTTATCAATAGTCATTCCAATTCGGCGCTCGTGATTTTAATGTTTTTGGATTATTGGTTGATGCTCATTTTTACCCCTCACATTGTTAATATCAAAAGATGCTAAAAAGCAAAATCAATTTCTTGATCAATCACTTTTTCCCGCTTTGTGAAACCGTCATCAAGCTTGATTTCGTTAATTTTAATAGCGGGATTCTTCACTACGGCTTCCAATATTTTTTGATAATCCCCGGCCATTCTTTCAATAGTCTCTTTCTTAAAAAGACCGGCGCAATATTCGACGCCAAAGTTAATCTCGCGCTCTCTTTCTTCCACCTGTAACGTTAAATCGAATTTAGCGGTTCTATTAGGTAATGCAAACGGACTAAATTTTAATCCGGCAATCTGAATTTTGGGAATATCAAATGTAAATGATACAAAAACCACGTCAAATAACGGATTTCGATTTAAATCCCTAGAAATATTCAGTTTATCGATCAGTTCTTCCAGTTGGTAATTCTGATTTTCATAAGCCGTTAATGAATTTGCATTCACTTCATGTAAGAAATCGATAAATGTTTTATTCCCTTGGGGATAATTTCTCATGGCCAATGTATTTACAAATACTCCAATGATGTTTGCCAAGTCCGGATGAGGTCTACCGGTGATGGGCGACCCGATGACGATATCTTCCTGTCCGGAATATTTGGAAAGCAGTATATTGAATGCGGCTAATAATATAATATACAAAGTTGTTCCGGTCTTCTTGGCATAATTATTCAAGCCTTCGGTCAATTCAACTCCGGCCCCGAACCGCAAATGTTCTCCTTCAAAGCTCCGCACCGAAGGCCTTGGATAATCGGTAGGCATGCTTAATACCGGTATTTTGCCGGAAAACTTCTCCAGCCAGTATTGTTCCTGTTTTTTTAAATCATCTGCCGCGTATTGATTTTTCATATGAGGCGCACTGTCCATAATAGCGTTTTGCCATTCGTCCGCATGTCTTCCTTCGTTAATAATCTCAGTTTGCCATTCGGCCGCATGTCCTCCTTCGTTAATAATCTCAGTCTGCCATTCGTCCGCATGTCTCACGCTATTCATAATTGTGTTTTGCCATGCGGCATAGTCTTTATACTGAATTCTTAGTTCGGGCAATTCAGCTCCGGTATAAAGGCTGATAAATTCCTTGATCAGGATCGTCATCGACATTCCATCGGAAATGATATGATGCATATCGCAGACTAAAATATGTTTAGTGGTTGCTACTTGAATCAAGCCTGCCTTTAAAAGCGGCGCCTTGCTCAAATCGAAAGGCCTGATAAAGTCTCTGATGATCGCGGGCAATCCATCCTCCCCGGCTTGATAATAGGATACCTTGAAATCCACCTTCGGATGTATTTTTTGAACGGGCTCATCATTTATGATTGAAAACGATGTCCGTAAGGCTTCATGCCGCTGGATCAGTTTAGCAAACGTTGTTTCCAATTGCTTTTGGTTCATATCGCCCTCAATTACCATTGCGATTGGTTGGTTATAGGCAACGCCGATTCCTTCAATACAATTTATCAAGTACAAACGTTTTTGAGCCGATGATAACGGATAATATTCTCTTTCGTCAACAGGTATTATCTCCTGGTATATTTTTTGATCAGCTCCCGAAATGTAATCCGCCAACAGTTTAATAGTGGGAATTTTAAATATATCCGGCAGCGAGATTTCGGTATTGAATTCTTTATATATCTGAGCGATCAAGGTGATTACCTTTAAAGAGTTTCCGCCCAAATCAAAAAAGTTATCCTCAATCCCAATAGCATCAAATCCAAATATCCGCCGCCATATTTTTACCAGCTTCTCTTCCAATACATTGGTTGGCGGTATATATTCGGCTTTGCGTGCCACTCTCCCGCTTATTTTACTTACTGGAAGATTTAAAATCCTGGATGCCGAATAGTTTTGAAGCGCCAATAAATAATTACGGTGTAATAGATTTGTTTCATTGGATAATTGTACTTCCCAGGCGGATTCGCTCTGCGCCTTCTCTGTTTCCGTTTCGTTTTTATCCGCCGTCGCTAATGTCTCGAAGGCTTTTTTTACTTCCCGGTTTGCTTTGATATATGTAGAACGGTAAAAAATATCAACTCCGTTTGGTTCATTGACTATTTTGTCCAATCCGAGACGATATGCGGTATAATCGCCGCTTTTTTCCTTCGCCTCCCACCCCGTCCGTTCCAGGAATTCCATAAACGGCTGGTTTTTTGGGGTGGGAAAAAATTTAGCCTCAATATATTCAACGTTAATCTCCCGGCAATAGCGTCCAATGCATGCCAAAACCGCATTTTCGACCCCACGGCCCAACACCCGGCAGCTTAATAAAAAGGTATCCAGACACAATCCC
>JBJKPO010000348.1:0-3808 GCA_046706235.1 Bacillota bacterium
ATGTAATTTCTAGTTTTATACGGATTAAAATTCTCAAGTTCCCCGGTTTCGAAATTCAAGCGGCGATAATAACAGTTGCGGGCTTGCCCGCTTTGGTTTTTGGTGTGACAGATGGCACATTTTCTTGGCCTGACAATGTACAGTAATGAATTTTGCTCACAATTTACATATATTTCCAACAAGTCGAACATTTCCCCGGAGGTTTTACCTTTTTCCCAAAGTTCGTTGCGTGAAGTCGACCAAAATACGGCAGTCCGGGTTTCAATGGCTTTTCGTAAAGCCACTTCATTCACGTACGCCACCAAAATCACCTCTTTGGTAGCGGCGTTTTGAACCGCGACCGGAATTACGTCGGGGCATTTGGCGGCCACTTTGGCGATCTTGCCGAAATCAAGCTGGAGATTATTCCCTTCCTCAAGTAAGTTCATAATTACCCCCCTTTTTAGTCGAGAAACGGTTTAGTAATTCATTATAACTTTTTTATCCTAAATCCGGCAAGTATTTTTATAAACTCAACTAATTACAGGCTTTTTATTTAGAATAATTTAATGGGAATAGTTAAGCTTTATTTTTATACGATTATGAGTTAAGATAACTATGTATAACGCTATATATTTTGATATATGTAAGTTTATTAATTTTATTAAGGACAAATTTGATGAAACTTGCGGTTAACTATTCACAAGCATTAATGGATCTTTTTGTGCGCGATCCCGGGATGCCGGTCGATTATGTTAAAGTTCCCACTATTCCTTTTCCGGAGTGCTGGCCACAGTTCGATAAAGGTGAAAAAAGGCGACGATTGCTGCCGCACTTGGCCCAGCCGGGGATTATCTCCCTTGGAAGATCCGATCCCGGGGAACAGTACAACCGTACGTTGGTTGATCAGGTTCTCAAACGGACCAACCCGCCGTATCTTTCGACCCATGTGGAGGCCCGGATCAGTTTTTTCCCGGAATTCACCAAGTATCATCACCATCACGAGCCGGTTATTCATCAGGTCTTGATTGAGCATTTCCAGCGGGCTATCGCCATAGTAAAGGAAAATATTCAAATACCATTGGTTTTAGAAAATTTTCCCTATTATACCTGGTGGCAACATTATGTTACTGGTTCTGTACCATGTTTTTTAGTGGAACTGTGTGAGACCGCAAATTGTGATTTTTTACTGGATATTGCTCACGCCAGATGCAGCGCCTGGCACTTGGGTGTCGATATTATATTATATTTAAAGACCCTACCGTTACATCGGGTTCGGGAGATTCATTTGGCGGGAACCCTGGAACGGCCCGGCGAAGGGTTGCGTGACACACACGCGATGATTGATCAAATAGACTATGAATTGTTGGAGTACCTGTTACGAAAGACCGACCCGGAAATTGTAACTATTGAATATGGCGGATTGCCGGATCAAATCAAGAACCTCCATGATGAATATGAACCCATTTCAAGAAATAATGCCGCGGAACTCCTGGAGATTATCGCCAGGGTTTCAGGAATGATCGGAAACGGATCAAAGCAGGGGTGAATAAAAGAATCAGAAGTTGCCTTTACGGGCGACTCGATAAGAACAAGCGGCCCCCATCAGCATAATAACACTTGAGCTGATTAATGCCCCTTGGATACCAAATGATGGATTTTTACTGAGGATCATTCCTAAAAAGGGACCAATGGCCGCGGCCGTATTTCCGGTGAAGACATTCATGGCCACAAACCGGGGGCGTCCTTCGGCGGGCGATACTCCGAGCACCATGAAAAAAAAGCAAATGTTATAAGCATTTCCGATGAAACCCCAAAACATGGAAGCGGCGATCAAAAAAATGAATTGGTTGGATAGAGACCAAATCACCGGTGGGATAGTTGCCAAAAGAGTGCTGAAAAGCAATACATAACGATAACCCCAACGCCCCGAGGCGATGCCGCCGGTATATGAACCGAATAAACCGGTCAGGCTTGTCAAGGTAGCGATGGCCGCAACCGAGGCATTATTAAAACCAAGTTGGTTTACCAACCGTAAGGTATATAGGGGAGCCGTCATCGCGAACCCGATATGAAAAATAAACACCGCCAAACAACATAACCGGAAATAATAACCATATTCGGGGTGCTGAAAGGTCTTAAAAATGGCCGTCAGATCTAATTTCCGAAAATAATCAACCAGTCCGGCCTTGGTTTTGGGGGGAGTACCGGGTATACAGGCCAGCGGTTCCCGGTGTTTATTTAAGAAAAACTGCGAAATCATGGTACTTCCGAACGAACCCAGAAAAATAACGGTAAATGCAGTGGGAAATTGCAACTTAGATAAGGCCAGTCCCGTTAAAAAACTACCGGTTAACGTGGCGATACCATTTAAGGCGTTCCGGTATCCTAAAAAATGTCCCAGATTTTCCTTTGGAATAATCGTGCTGATCATGGGCGACCATAATAATCCGCAGATTCCCCAGGGAATAAAGGCTGCCAGCCATAACCCGAAAAATGCCCAGGCTTGCAAGTGACGGCTTAATAGGGGGATCAAGGCAATCCCTAAAAACGATAGACGAAATATGAAACTGTATTTTACCAGAGCGGGTTTCTTTTTGACGAGATTTCCGGCGTATGATGCTCCCAATAGGGCAATTATTCCCATAATGACCGGTTGCAGTGATGCGGTTAAATTCACTAAAACCGGAGAACCGCCCAGCCGCAAAATATATAAACCGATATAATAGGGAAGAGTCGCTCCAAGCATGGCGCAAAAACACATACCGTCAATGCAAGAATAGCGAATATTACGGTTTAGCAATTTATATTGAAGCCTGGTATTAATAATCATGATGTTCCCGCCGATTTTAGTGGTTTATTATAAATTTATTAATATCAATTCCGATTCATTCACCAATTTCCGAAGGTGAAATTTAGTCGTTGTATATATCGGGAACATCCATTCAATACTTTATGATCCAAATTCGCATTCAAACTTTATCCAGAAGCTATTAAAATCGGCTACCCAGGATATGGATAAATCTGATTTCTTTCCAGGTATAAGCGGCGGTTAATTTTTCATTCAAGCGGTTAGAGGTGTGGGTGGTTATATAGACCTGTTCCAAATTTATAGGGGAACCCAACTTAGTAACGACTAGCGAGTGTTGAAATGTTCCGCCTCCTACAAATGATAACTGAATCAAATCCCCGGGATGCAGCTTTTCCAATGTTATCGGTTCGGCAACCGGCCCCCGTTCCTGATTGGACATTAAAAAGTTATAAAGGAAATTTACTCCGGTCCAGGACGGGGATTTTTGATTGGCGTCGATATAGTACCAGCCGTGAACCGGGTTGTAATTCATCGGGGATCCGCCCGCCCAAAGAACTTGAGAGGCGAAGTTGGTACAATCGCCCCCAATGGCTGAATAGTCGTAAAACCGCGGATTACGGCCGAGCGCCCATTTTAAGGCGTATGCCAGGGCGCTATCCCGATCGTATGCGTTTAATAACGTGTTATTAGCCAAAGCATGATTCTCCCAAAGTATTAACCGCGAGCCACGAATTAAAACATAAGGAATAAAGCTGCGAGCCAGAACTCGTAACTGGAATTTGTTTTAATATATGCTTTGGATTTTAGATTGGGAAGGGATTCTCGGGAAATAACCGGTTGGGGATTTAAAGATTATCGGAAAAAGAGTAAAAAAATGTGGCGGATTTTTAATAAATCGCCACATTTTTGAACCCGGCGGGACTGATCAGGTGGGCCGGCGCCGCGCTACGGCCATTTCGGTTGATTAACTCGCCGCTACAGTGAGGGCAGTAAACGTTGTTAAAGCCGACTTCTTTT
>JBJKPO010000349.1:0-10167 GCA_046706235.1 Bacillota bacterium
ATTCCAATTTACATTCGAATCAATATTTAATAAAACCCCCGCTAAACCGGGGGAAATGAATGAATAACTATGACGTCTTCTCCTTGATCGGCTCCCGCTCTTGATTCGGAACTCGATTTATCGGAACTTGGCGGCTTGATGATCGCTGTTGTTGGGCATGGGTGGGTATGGAATAATTTATTTCGTTATTCATCCATTCGGCTAAAACCCCGTAACCTTTGGTTGGATCATTCACGAACACGGGGGTTACGGCACCTATTAACCGGCCCTCCTGGATGATGGGGCTGCCGCTCATTCCTTGAATAATACCGCCAGTTTGTTTTAAAAGCGACGGATCGGTAACTTTCAAGACCATCCCTTTATCCCGTGGTTCGTTTTGGTGGAAAACTTTAATAATCTTAATTTGAAACCTCTCAACTTTCCGTCCGTTGATTACCGTATATATTTCGGCTTGGCCTTCCTTAACTTGAGAACTGTAAGCGATAGGAATTGGTTTAGTAAGTAGCGGTTCAATAAAATCACCGGATAACCTGCCGAAAATTCCAAATTTACAATTTTTGTCTATCCGTCCGATAACGGCCGATCTTGAACTGCAAACTCCTATTTTCTCTCCGGGTTCACCGGGAGTACCTATTTTTATTCCTTGAATGCTGGCATAGATAATTTCTCCTTGTTGAAACGATAGTCCCTTGGCGCCGGGAAATTCCGCGATATGATGCCCCAAGCCGGCAAATCTTTTGGATAAAGGATCATAAAAAGTTAAAGTACCGACGCCGGCCGCGGGATCTTCAATGAATATCCCCAACCTGAATCGCAATTTCTTATTATCCTCCATACATAAAACCGGTTTTATGTTAACCGTTTTCTTCCGGTCATGCCGTTTGATGGTAAGTGTCAATCCCTGTATTTCCGCTTTATAATTGTTTAGTATTACTTCAACATCTTCAACCCGGTTCACCGGGATCTTATTAAGCGTCAGAATAATATCTCCTACTTTTAATCCGGCCTCTTGAGCCGGATAGTATATCTTTCCATCGATCCCTTTGACTGGTAAATGTCCGACAATTATAACCCCCCGACTGGAAAACAACACCCCAATTGCTTGCCCGCCCGGAACCACCCGGGGCGGATCGCTGAATTTGATATGAAGTTTCTTTACCGGAATCACTCCAAAAATTCGCAGTTGAATGTCAAATTCATCGGTTTGTTTTGAATTAAGCTCGATCCGGTTATGGAGCAAATTATTAATGGAGGTTGATCCAACCGGTAACTGAATATTTCTTTTTGAATAAAACTCCAGCGGATAATAAACCCCCAATGTTATTTTTTCTCCGGGCGATAATTTGAGATTATCCGGCAAACTCAATAACTCAATGAAGATTAAGGTGGTTATCAATCCGATTAGAATTCCGAAACCCAACCAAACATAGAACAGATTCTTACCGGTTGTTTTCAAAAAAACCACATCCTAAAAATTTTATGGGGCCTACCGGTTAAATTCCCCGTGTAACTGCGGTTTTATTCAAACAAAAAAGCCCGGAGTTTCCTCAAGGCTTACTTGGATGGGAAATTCGACTTGTAAATTCAAGTCGAAAGTCAAAAGTCGAATGTCGAAAGTTGAAACGGTTTTATTGACATCTGACCTTTAACATTGGACATTGGACTGGTTTTATTGTTTTATCGACATTTAACCTCTGACATTGGACATTGGACTGGTTTTCCACTTTAATTTTTCGTACCACCCCTGATAATCAACCTGCCATTTCCGACTATAGGCTATTATCTCCTGCTTGGCTAAAGCCGGATTTATTCCGGTGCTTTTTACCAAATCCCAAAATTCCTTACGGTGATTCAGATATTTTAAGTGGGCTAATTCGTGAAGGATTATATAATCAAGTAACGGTTGCGGCCCCCCAATTAGACGATGGGAAATATTGATATTCCGCAAAGTGGAGCAAGAACCGAAACGTCTGAATTGACGGTGAAACCGTACTTTTCGGTATTCAAATCCAAAATACTTTTGATTTAACTCATCGGTCCGGTGTTCCAAATAACTAAGAGCGGCTTTACCCAAAACCCGCCAGTATACTTTATCGATGGTCTCCGTCAGTAGTTTCCGTTGCCGCAAAAGCTTCAGGGGAAACCTGATATAACAGCTTCCCCCTTTAAATACCCCCCTGGCATTATTTCGTTCTTCCGGCACTAAAATGATCGGAATCATAAAAACATCCATGCTCGTTACCAGGCATTTATTATTAATCATTCGTTCAATATATCCTTCATAACTCTTCACTCTCAATTCTCAACTATACACTGTCAACTCCCCACCACTATATTGACTAACCGGTTCGGCACTACAACCACTTTTTTAATCTCTTTTCCCTTCAATAAAGGTACAATTGTGGTATGATTAAACGCCTTTTCCTTGATTTGTTCTTCGGAACAATTAAGCGGGATGGTAACCTTCTCACGGATTTTACCGTTAATTTGAATTACAATCTCAATCGTTTCCTCCAAGGCAAGTTCCGAATCAAATTCAGGCCACTTTTGGCGGTGAATCGAGTATTTCAATCCTAGTCGCGACCATATTTCTTCCGTCATATGGGGACAGGCGGGAGCCAATAGCAGCAATATGGTTTGAACTGCTTCCCGCCAGGCTTGCGTACCATAAATTTGGTTTTTGTATTTGGCCATGGTGTTGGAAAATTCCATAATTGACGCGAGATAAGTGTTAAATGAAAAGTTCTCCAACTCACGGGTGGCTTTGGCAATGGTCTGATGGGTCTTACGAATCACTACTTTCTCAGCCTCCGCCGCCGCAGCCGGAGGACAACCATCCAGGGTCAATTCCCAAATCCGGTTGATAAAACGGAACATTCCTTCAATCCCTCTGCTGTCCCAAGGTCCACCCTGTTCCCAGCGCCAACCGAACATCAAGTAAGCCCTGACTGCATCGGCTCCGTATTTTTGTACCAAATCATCCGGGGCAATGACATTCCCCCGTGACTTACTCATTTTTTCGCTGTCCTCGCCAAGAATAATTCCTTGATTACGCAATTTAATCATGGGTTCGTCAAAATCGACCAGACCCAAATCCCGCATCACCTTGGTAAAAAACCTGGTATAAATCAAATGCATGCATGCATGTTCAACTCCGCCGGTATAAATATCGACCGGCAACCAGTAACCGCCTTCCGGCCTGTCAAACGGCTCATCGCCCTGATAATACGGACTTAAATAGCCATATTGGTACCAGGAAGAGCACATAAATGTATCCATCGTATCCGTCTCGCGTTCGGCAGGCCCGCCGCAACCGGGACATACCGTTTTACGGAAACCATCATGAAGTTTCAACGGTGATTCCCCGGTAGGTAAAAATTCCGCATCCTCCGGCAGCAAGACCGGTAAATCCTTATAAGGAACCGGAACGGTCCCGCATTTATCACAATAAATTATCGGGATCGGCGCTCCCCAATATCGCTGGCGGCTGATTAACCAGTCGCGTAGCCGGTAATTGACGGTTTTACGTCCAATGCCCTTTTCTTCCAGCCATTTAGTAACCGTTATTTTCCCTTGTTGGGCCGGGGTACCGTTAAATTGGCCTGAATTAACCATAATGCCGGTCTCTACATCCGTAACCGCCCCGGTTGACTCGATTGGTCCATTGGATCCGGACGGAGCGATTACCACTCGAACCGGGATGTTGAATTTTTTAGCAAACTCGAAATCACGTTCATCATGGGCCGGAACTGCCATAATTGCGCCGGTCCCGTAACCCATCATCACGTAATCGGCGATCCAAATCGGGACCTTCTCATTGTTGACCGGATTAATCGCGTAAGCGCCGGTAAATACTCCGGTCTTTTCCTTGCCGGCCGCCAACCGTTCGATTTCGGTCTGCCGCGTTGCTTGTTGAACATATTTATTGACCTGCTCATGGTATTGCGAAGTAGTAATTTCATTTACCAGCGGGTGTTCCGGCGCTAAAACCATAAAAGTTACTCCCCACAGGGTATCCGGCCTGGTTGTAAAAATTTTTATCTCCCGGCCCGACTCGGTATGGAAAAGCACTTCGGCTCCTTCGCTACGTCCGATCCAATTTTGCTGCATGGTGACTACCCGTTCGGGCCAGTCTATTTTGGAAAAATCAAGCAATTCATCAGCATAATCGGTAATCTTAAAAAACCACTGGCTTAGTTCCTTTTTAATAACCGGTGTATTGCAACGTTCGCAATGACGATCCTCTCCCCAAACCTGTTCTCTGGCCAAGGTGGTATTACACTCCGGACAAAAGTCGACCGGCGCGAATTTTTTATAGGCGATTCCTTTTTCAAAAAATTTTAAGAAAAACCATTGAGTCCAATGATAATAACCGGGTAAACAGGATACGATTTCCCGTTTCCAGTCAAAGACGGCGCCCATGCTTTTTAGCTGGCCGCGCATTCTCTCCACATTTCCGATGGTCCATTTGAAAGGATGGACCCCCCTTTTAATAGCTGCATTTTCGGCGGGAAGCCCGAATGCGTCAAAGCCCATCGGGAATAAAACATTATATCCTTGCATTCTTTTAAAACGGGCATGGGCATCCGAGGGGGTTAGGGCGTACCAATGTCCGATATGAAGATCGCCGCTGGGATACGGTAGCATTGTTAAAGCGTAATATTTCGGTTTATCCTGAATTACCGAACGATATAAATCATCCGCTTCCCATTTATTTTGCCAGCGCAGTTCAATCTCCCGATGATGATATTTTTCAACTTTATTACTCAACGTCTTACCTCCTTCTCACTTCTCAACAAGAACACCCCGGCGTTTCCGGGGCGAATAAAAAAGCCTATCTTATATAAGTACTTTGGCATCATGCCATAAATTCTCCAGGGCATAAAAATCCCTCTCTGTCTGTTGCATTATGTGCACAATCAAATTACCATAATCCAACAAAATCCACCGGCCTTCCTGATAGCCTTCCTTGGCCGGGAAAGGATGACCTGATTCGTACATGCGTTTAATCACATAATCGGTGATAGCCTTTACCTGGATCGAGTTCTGACCCGAACAAATTAAGAAATAATCGTTTACTCCGGAAATTCCTTGTAAATCCATGATAGTTATATCATAAGCCTTTTTTTCAATAACAGCCTCTTTGGCAATCAACAGTTTTTGTTCCATTAATATCAACGAATACCTTTCATTATCAATTCATTCCGTCCCGCGACGGACCGGGGATGGATTAAATATCCGCGTTTTACCACATATGTCAATGTATGATTATAAACTTTCAACAGTAAGGTATCCGGTTCAATTAAAAACGCTTCCCGTCTCAAGTCCCGGGCGATTTGAAAATCCCTTCCGGGTTCAATAAAATCAGCTATAAATATTAATTTAGCCAGGGCCGAAATTCCCGGAGCACCAGTGATATGATAAGAAATTGCCTCTATGATTTCCGGGCAGTCGATTCCCAATTCATTACGGACAATGGCGGCGGCAACCGAACCATGTAAAAGCAACGGTTCGGTTTTCTCAATATTGTCTATTACTATACCAAAATTACCCGCCAGTTTCAAGAGTAATTCGGGATTATATTCCCGGCACAAGTCATGTAAAAGGGCCGCCGGCCAAGCCTTTTCCGCCGGAACATTAAATTTCGGGGCCAGGTTTAAAGCGATCTCCTCGACTCCGAAACAATGAAGAAGACGCGCCTGAGAAATATGTAGTTTTAAATATTCAATTATGTTATTACGATTGAATTCTACTCGCGGTTCATCATTAGCCACTCGCTGTTTGTCACCACTTTTTACCTAAATTGTTACCGGTAATTTACAAATTGTAGTTCCACACCATAATCATGTTCCTTTAAAAACCGGATCACGGTCTGTAAATCATCCTTGTTTTTTCCGAAAACTCTCACTTGATCTCCCATAATTTGAGCTTGTACTTTAAGATTCAAGCCTTTGATATCTTTTACCATTTTTTTGGCCCGCTCGGATTCAATACCTTGTTTGATTGTAATTAATTGACGCACTAAACCTCCACTGGCGGATTCGATTTTTGAGTATTCCAAATTTCTTATCGGCACACCCCGTTTAATAAGCCTGGTTTGTAATATATCAATTACATTTCTCAGCTTAAAATCATCTTCGGTAATAATCTTGATTTCCTGTTCCGTTAGACTCAATACAGTTTTACTGTCTTTAAAATCAAACCTCTGGCTGATTTCTTTAATACTCTGATTAACCGCATTATTTACCTCTTGAAAATTGACTTTTGAAACGACGTCAAAAGAGACTTCATTCCCCATTGCCACGATCTCCTTTTATTCAATAGTTTAACTATTAATCCGGTGGATTTCAATCAAAATTAAATATCTATTCGATTTCAATCATGATTTCCCTTTATTTTACCGATTAAAATTTTCAGGACTACCATGATCCTGACAGGTAAATTTATAACAAAATCCCGGTCTGAACTTAGACCGGGACCTGATTAACGATTCTTTCAAATAAAAACAACCTGGTTTATATATTTACTTGTTTAGGTTTCGCTTCGTTTACAATTAGTTCCCGGCCACCCATATCCTTCCCGTTCATCATATCAATAATTTTACTTACATCATCATCTTCAACCTCAATAAATCCAAAGCCTTTCGAACGTCCACTATTCCGATCCATAATAATCCGGCTTGACTTCACCAGAGCATGCTGGGCAAATAAAGCCGCCAAATCTTCTTTTGTTGCCGACCAGGGTAGATTTCCCACATAGAGAGTTTTAGACACCGAATTTCACCTCACTGTTCCTGCCAAGTCCCTTTTAATTATATTTTGCATCAAAAAAAAGGGACTATACTTAAAAAACGGACTCCCTGCTAAAAATCATGGTAGAGCCGTTTTTGCCGGATATACTCAATGACCGAATCCGGCGCCAGATAACGAATAGAACGTTCATACATCAATTCAACCCGTAACCAGGTCGAGGAAATATCTAATAAAGGCGCTTCTAAAATAGTAATCCGGCGCCGGAACGGTTCCAAGAAAGCAGGCCAATCGGCGTTATTTTTCAAAACCGGATACCCGGGCCGAAACGCGGTAATAATTTTAATTTGATCCAAAATCGCCCGGTAATCTCGCCAAGTATCAAGTTCCAACAAGGAATCAAATCCGACAATCAAAGCCGCCTGCTCGCCATGACCTAAAGTTGTTAATTCGTTAATCGTATCAATAGTATAAGAAGGTCCATTCCTTTCAATTTCCACCGTGGAAACCTCAAACCACGGATTGTCCCGTAGCGCCAGTTTAACCATATTCAAGCGATGTTCCGCGGAAGTTGAAACTTCACCGATTTTGTGAGGAGGAACCGCGGCTGGTACAAATACTACTTTTTTTAATTTACAAACTTCCCTTGCTTTTTCAGCTAATACCAGGTGCCCAAAATGAATCGGATCAAAAGTACCCCCTAAAATTCCAAAAACCTCCATGATATCACTCCATATTTTATAAAAATAGTCAAAAGTCGAAAGTTCAAAAAGAAGACATTGGACATTGGACTGATTTACTTGTTTTAAGTAATGACAAAATTATCCCGGTGCACCACTTCATCGGTAAATTTATAACCTAAAACCGTTTGAATTTCGGACGATTTTTTACCTTGAATTTTTAAAAGCTGCTCACTCCCATAATTGGTTAATCCTCGCCCTAATTCGATATTTTTTTGGTTTACAATTTTGACCAGGTCGCCCTCATCAAAATTGCCTTTTACAACAACGATACCGGAAGGAAGCAGGCTCTTACCGCGTTTCAATATAGCTTGCTCCGCCCCTTCATCGACTATTAATTCCCCATTTAAGGGAGGTCCATAAGCTATCCAATGTTTTCGACTGTTAACGGACGGTTGGGTGCTTAAAAATACGGTACCGATTGGTTTTCCCATCATGACTTTTTGAATTTGCGACGGGTCCGACCCATTCATGATGATCATTGAAGTCCCCGCCTTGGTGGCCATTTGAGCGGCTTCAATTTTGGTAATCATTCCGCCGGTCCCCAAAAATGAACCGGTGCCTCCGGCCATTTTAAAAATTTCCGGGCTTATTTCCGTAACCAACGGAACTAAAACGGCTGATGGATCCTTACGCGGATCCGCCGTAAATAATCCATCGATATCCGACAATAAAATCAATAGATCAGCCTCAATCAATCCGGCAACCAAAGCGGATAGGCAATCATTCTGTCCAAATCTATTTTTAAGCTCCTCAACAGCCACGGTATCATTTTCATTAATGATCGGCAGGACCTGGTATTTTAAAAGGCTTAAAATTGTATTCCGGGAATTTAAATAATGTTTGCGATCGCTTACATCATTACGGGTTAATAAAATCTGGGCCACGATTTGGCCATATTCCGAAAACAACTTTTCATAGACATGCATCAATAAACCTTGTCCAATTGCCGCTAGTGCCTGATTTTCCACAATTGAAGCAGGTTTCTCGACCATTCCCAGCCGTCCCATTCCGGCGCCGACCGCGCCTGAGGTTACCAGGATGATTTCTTTTCCTTGATTATGAAGATCGGCCAGTTGCCGGATTAATTGTTCAATCAGGTTAAGGTTTATTTTCCCGGTGGGATGAGTTAAAGTGCTGGTGCCAACTTTGACAACGATCCGGCGCGCCGATTGGAGACGCTGTAAATAATCCAAATCAAATCTCTCCCGGCTAACAAATTTTAATTAGTTTTACTTTCAAACTGAATTCATTTTCTAACCAATCTGGGGTATTTTGTCTTTGCGAAGTTGTCGGCGATGCTCTTCATAACCCGGATCGCCTTTACGCCAACGTTCGCGGTTTTTTTCCCTGACTATCGAAACTTCATTGGCGATGAATTCATTTTTAGCAGTACAATAATACAGCGGATCACCTTTTCGGCAATTTCCACAATCCAAACAAAGCACTTCCCTGAAACCTCCTAAAATTGTTATTGATATATAAATTCAAAATCACCAATTTTAACCGGATCACCCTCTTTTATTCCGGCCTCGATAAGGGCCGCGATTACTCCCCAACGCTCTAAAAGTTTTTGTAAACTTTGGACTGATTCCTCATTTGATAAATCAAATCTAGCAATCCTTCGTACCAGCGAATCATTTTCAACTTGATATAATACGCCGTCGTGACCAACACGAATTTGATAAGTACCGGTAAACGAATATTCGGAATCCAAACCATTTGTCCCGGTTACAACGGGTCCCATACGGGGAAGCCCGGCCAATTTCTCCAAAACTTTATCCAGCAAATCATTAATTCCGGCTCCGGTTACCGCGGAAATCGGATAAATTTTCCGGTTAACCGTATCTTCATCTCCCGCCCTTTCTTCTTCAATCCGGCGTCGAAATGTTTCCAAAATAGCATGGGACTCAGGTAAATCAATTTTATTGGGAACAATAATTTGAATCTTTTTGGCTAAATTGGGACTGAATAATTCTAATTCCCGGTTTACCTGTAAATAATCATGATAAGGGTCACGTTCCGAAAACCCGGATACATCGACCAAATGAACTAAAATACGAGTTCGCTCAATATGCCGCAGAAATCGATCTCCTAAACCGACTCCTTGATGAGCTCCTTTGATCAGTCCGGGAATATCCACCGCAATGATACTTTGGTTTTTATGATTGATGACTCCAAGGTTGGGAATAATGGTAGTAAATGGATAATCGGCTATTTTAGGCCGGGCGGCCGATAATCTTGATAACAAAGTCGATTTGCCGGCATTTGGATACCCAATGAAACCTACATCCGCAATTAGTTTCAATTCCAATTCCACCCACAATTCGGAGCCGGGTTCCCCCTTTTCGCGAAAACCGGGAGTTTGCCGGGTAGCCGAAGCGAAACGGGAATTTCCCCTGCCGCCGCGGCCTCCTTTCAAAATAATAAATTCGGTACCGGTTTCAGTTAGATCGGCGATAATTTGGTGGGTTGCCGCATTTTTTACGACCGTTCCAGGAGGAACCGGAATAAAAAGATCAGCGCCATCCTTGCCAAAACGATTGCCCGCCTCACCCGGACTTCCGGGACTTGCTTGAAAACGATGCTTATATTGAAACTCGCTTAAGGTCGATAAATTATCGCGTACGACCAAAATTACATGTCCGCCGCGGCCGCCGTCGCCACCATCCGGCCCA
>JBJKPO010000350.1:0-3716 GCA_046706235.1 Bacillota bacterium
GTTTAGTAATAGACCGCAACAAAAATAAGTCATAAATAAATATAGGGTATTCCAAAACGGTTTTTTTACCGGTAATAGCTCATTTGGTTGATCGGAATTCCGACCCTGAAACAGGGTGCGATTCGGAATCGGTATTTCCGGTAATCTAACGGCTTGTCCGGGCAATTAAAGGTCACCTCAACCATCAATTATTACTTTTATTGTTTTAGTATATCATTTATTTGCAAACTGTTTTGTCGATTTCTGAATCTAAAAATAATTTTTTTTATGATTAATTCCGTAAAAAACGTTAGAAAATTTAAAAAAGCGGCACGAGACGAATTTGCTTTATTCTTTGTAACGATTTTTAACGGAAAATAGAAGCGAAGACGATGGTTTTAGCATGATCAAAAATAAGGTAATCAGGCATATATAACCAAATAGCGGATAAAACTTAGCAATCAGATTGATGAATCCCATTTTTCCGATGGCGGTTCCGGCGCAGGTCAGGATCAAAACCCAAATCTGGAAAGGCCAACCGGTTGCCGCCGTAAAACGTTGCGCTACACCGTAAGTATTGGCAATTAGCGTGGTAAACATTTCACCCCATAATACAATTAGATATCCGCCGTAAATCCATTTTCCGGCGGACTTCGCCAATATCGTCATCGGTAAGGGGCATTGATGAACCGCCCAAAAGTGGGATAGGATCGACCAATGGATTAATCCGGCCATTATTCCCAAACCAATGCTGCCCAACCATCCTCCCATTTTTAATTGCCGGGAACTCGGGTAATTCTTGCCCAGTGAAAGTAATACCGGAATTGCCAAAACGATGTTATAAGCGGAAAACTGCAGAGATGCCAGCATCCAACTGAATTCTCCTTGCTTGGGGATCCCCGGGGAAGGTTCCCAGGGAAGTACGGCGCTTACTCCGGTTTGGAACGCCGAAATGGAAATTATAATCGAACCTAACAGCATTAAGGGAACAATGATCAAATTAATCCAAATCACACCTGAGATCTCCCGGCGTAAAATTAAGTTTAAACTGATTCCGGTAATCAAAGCGCCAACCCAATAATTAGAGTTAATTGTTTCAAATACGGCGCCGCACCCGGCGAACATCACTCCGATCAGAATAATTAAAAAAAATAATAACACATAATCCATAACCGGCGCCACGCCCGTTCCCCATAAATATACCAAAAAATCCCGGTATGATTTGGGTTTAAGCATAACCCCGGTTTGAAATATTTTTAATCCCGCGGTTCCCAGTAATATGACCGAGAGAACCAATCCCAACCAGCCATAAAGGCCGTGGATGCTGAAAAATTGGTAAATTTCACGCCCCGAAGCAAATCCGGCGCCAATAATCGTTCCGATAAAGGTGGCCGCGATTCCGATAATAATTTTGGGGTTTGCGGTCGAAAATCGATTTTGGCCGGAATTTTTTGCCACTTAAAACCCCCATCTTTTCCGGAGCGGAACTGAATTGCGATTGACCAAATCAACCCATTCAACCATGGTTCCCCGGTATTTGTAACCGATTCTTCCCAAGGCCTGCCCGGGTTTAATCGGCGCCGTGACCGGATTTTGATAGATTTCAACTTCTTTGGTCAGCATTTGCTCACTGCCTTTTTTTACAACGGCAATCAGATCCCGGCGTGGATAAAGCCGTACTTTAGAATAACAACCTTTCTTTACCGGCAATCGGCTGATTACTTGCCGGCGGCCGGCGATTTTAATAATACTGAAGTCTCTAAAACCGTATTCCAAAAGCCGGGAACAATCACCCCACCGGTCGCCGGAATTTAAAACCACAGCGATCAATTGTTTGCCGTCCCTGGTTGCCGATGCGACCAAACAGTGCCCGGCTTCGTTAGTGGTTCCGGTCTTTACTCCGTCAGCCCCTTCCAATCCCCATAATAAACGGTTGGTATTGGTGACTCCCAATTGCCGCCTTTGTTCCGCCCATTTTACGATTGTCTTTTTTTGCTTTACCAATCCGGCGAATTGCGATTTCGCCAGGCCATACCGGGCTATTAGCGCCAGATCCAAGGCGGTAGTGTAATGAGAAGGAGCCCGGAGACCATGCGGGTTTCGAAAATTGGTGTTTAAGGCCCCGATTTCCTTTGCTTTTAGATTCATGAGCGCCGCGAAATTTTCGACGCTCCCGGCAATTCCTTCGGCGACCGCCATGCTGCCGTCGTTACCCGATTGCAGCATCATTCCTTTCAACAGTTCGCGAATGCTAATCAATTCCCCAGCCCGTAAATAGATGGATGAACCGGGCGTCCCGGCGGCACGGGGGCTGACTTTAACAACTTGATCCAGGTTGCCTTTTTCCAAAGCCACGATTGCCGTCATCATTTTAGTGGTGCTGGCCGGGGCCCTGCGCTGGTCTTCATTTTTGGCAAAGAGGACCGCTCCGCTTTGTGATTCGATTAAAATACTGGAACTCGAGTAAATTCTCGGACCCAGGCGGTAATCAGGCAGGAAAATGAGCGGCGGAAAGGATTCCCGGGTTTGATATACCCCTGAACTTACCGGTAAGTTGAAGTTAATTTGAATAATATAAGCCGCCAGAAACAGAAATAAAAAAAAGCCCAGCCACCAACGCTTGCTTATTTTCTCCCAAAATACTAAAACGCGCATCCACTCATCCTCCTCACATCCATATTCATATGAGGAGGTTTTAAGTTTAATGACCTAACATTTGAGGGTTTGGATGTTTATTGGAAATTGAGGTTGGAGAGCTGGGAAGCAGTATCGAACTTTTAGTGGTCTAAAATCTAACATCTATTCCAAACAGGGGCTTTTATGATCTTTAGCAACGAATATTGAAAGTTGTACTTATAATTCTCATTTTCTTTGACTAATTCCTGAAGCATTTTATTCCCATCGGTTCCGTCAGTGATGTGGCCCAGCGGCCCCAGATTCCATCTTTGCCATAGCGGGACCGATATATTGTTTACCATTACCTTCTTGCGTGTCTAGTATTAGATAGACTCCGGGAGGTGATGGGAAAACCGGTTGATGTTTTGATTGAAATTTCTCCAAATGTGGACTATAATAAAGGTGAAATATATATAATAAGTCAAGTGCTTTCCTGGCGTGAGTAGTCCGCTTCTTGCCAACCAGGAGATGTGCTTGCAATAGTCATAAAGGGGCTCCGAAGCCGTGAGCAGTAGTTGCTTGCTAAGTCCGGGGTTCCTTTGTTTTGTCGTAGTATTTTAGCCAGTCAAATATGCGAATGAGTCTCTTTAAATCCGACTTGATATTACCATCATCGGATGTGAGAATATTTTGGTTCTTGAGTAGTATATCTTTCAAATAGTGATGAAGAACATCAACATTGATTTCGTTTTGTGGAAGGTGGGGAAGAATACAAAGACTTTGTTTGAGCGTGTACTGCCCAATTACATCTTTAAAGGTTAAATGCTTGTATCTATCTCTTTGCCTTCTGATAGTTGCATTTAGCAATGAATCATAATCTTTTTTGATTGAATTTACAACTCGTTCCGGGATACTGGTGGTGCATTGTGCAACATATTTATTTACAGGCAAAATACTGCTGTGGGTTAACAGCATGGGAAGCGTCTTATTTACAATAAGATCGGGTTCAAAGTCTTTATTATCCAAGACGACATCTTCATATAACTCAGCGGCCGTAATAGCCTCATATCCTTTTTGTCCAAAATCCGCCAGAACCCCGACCCCAAGAACTAATAGAACAT
>JBJKPO010000351.1:0-11792 GCA_046706235.1 Bacillota bacterium
CGCACTTCCAGGTAATATTGTTCAATCCTGGAAACCGTGAGCATTTTATGGGCCAGTTGAATGAAGACCGGTTTATTTTGATACCTGGCGGTCAGATCGAGAATCGCCTTGGGCATGGTGGCCGAAAAAAGAATAGTTTGGCGGTCGATGGGAATTTGTTCCAAAATAACATCGATGTCTTCGCGAAAACCCATATTCAGCATTTCATCCGCTTCATCGAGGATGATCATTTTTAAATTGGATAGTTTCAATGTCTTGCGCCGCATATGGTCTATTACCCGTCCCGGGGTCCCGATAATAATCTGCGGGTTCTTTCTTAGGGCAATGAGTTGGCGCTCAATGGATTGGCCGCCGTATATCGGCAAAATTTGAATGCCCCTTTTGTACTTGGCAACATTTTTAAGTTCTTCGGCGGTTTGGACCGCCAGTTCCCGGGTAGGGCAAAGAATAAGCGCCTGGGTGACTTCCTGACGGGGATTGATTGTTTCGATGACCGGTATGCCGAAGGCGCAGGTCTTGCCGGTGCCGGTCTGCGCTTGGCCGGTAACATCCTTGCCGGCAAATATATGCGGAATTGACTGGGATTGGATCGGAGTTGTAGCTTCAAAGCCCATTTCACGAATGGCTTTGAGTATTTCCTTGGATAGATTCAACTGACTAAACATCAAGTTTTTCATAAAAACCTCCTCAAATTTGTTGCTTTTACAGGGAAATGGGACTAAAATTTCCCTATCATAAGCAATAATGAGAAGGATAAACAGTCGAAAACCACTAAACCCGAAAAGCGTCATTAAAAGCTTCACTTTATAAAAGCCTTTAGTGATAACAATAGTAACACAACCTTAAAACAATGTAAAGCAATATTTCGATTTAATGCCCGTAGATTGACTAATACTGCCCAAGGCGAATAGAGAAAATCTTATTTCGAAAAGAGGAATTTTTAAAAATCAAACGAAATACTTGTTGGTTAGTTAATAGCGCTTTTAGTTAATAGTGTTAATTGAAAACATTTGCTACCCGCATCCCATAATTAGCCCTTTAAATAACCGTCAAGGAGGGATTATGGCAACACGAAAAAACAAAACCTCTCCGAAAACCGCTTTAGAACTTCCCGCCAGGAAACAATCCGATTCGGCATCTGGTCAAATCCGGCATGAAAAAACGGCCAATCATCCCGTCCCCCATCAAACTCAAAAAAACATGACTGATCCGTCCGGCCTCTGTCCTGTTGTCGGTATTGGGGCTTCCGCCGGAGGGTTGGAAGCTTTCACTCTATTCTTAAGAAACTTGTCCGCCGATACCGGAATGGCTTTTATTCTGGTTCAACACTTGGATCCAACCCACGCGAGCCTGTTAACGGAGATTTTAACCAGGGTAACCGAACTGCCGGTCAATGAAGTTAAAACCAGCCTGGCGGTGGAACCCAACCATGTTTACATTATTCCGCCCAACGCCAGCCTGGTTATTGTACACGGAGTATTACGCTTGTTGCCCCGGGAAAACCAGTCCAGGTTAAACATGCCAATCGATTATTTCCTGAATTCATTGGCGGCAGATCTGGGTAATCGAGCCATCGGTGTAATCCTATCGGGGACCGCCTCCGACGGCACTTCGGGTTTAATGGCAATCAAAGCCGCCGGCGGAATTACGTTCGCGCAAAGCCCGGAAACAGCAAAATACGACGGTATGCCGAGCCATGCAATTGCCGCCGGCGACGTGGATTTTGTCCTGCCGCCTCAAGAAATCGCCAAAGAACTGACATTAATCGGACGACATCCTTATTTACTGACGGTTAACAACCAAAAAGCCGATGATCTGTTAATCAATGATTCGGATAACTTAAACCGGATTTTTAGCCTGCTGCGCACCATCACCGGCGCCGATTTCAGCCACTATAAACCAACCACACTCAAACGGCGTATCCTGCGCCGGATGGTATTGCATAATATCGCGGGAATAACCGGTTATATCAAATACCTGCAACTCGATCCGGTTGAAATCAAAGCGCTCTCCCAGGATATTCTAATCGGGGTCACCGGTTTCTTCCGGGAACCGGAAACCTTTGAACAGTTAAAAACGATAGTATTCCCCCGCTTGATTAAAAATAGATCCGGAGATATGCCATTTCGGATTTGGGTGCCGGGATGTTCCACCGGCGAAGAAGCTTACTCGATTGCCATCGTTTTATTGGAATATTTTGAGGAACAGGGCATCAATTACCCTATCCAAATCTTTGCCACGGATTTGAATGGCGACGCGATTAAAAAAGCCCGTAGCGGCATTTATCCGGAAAGTATCGAACTAAATGTGACGCCGGAACGGCTCAGCCGTTTTTTTATCAAGGCCAATAACAATTTTCAAATCAGTAAAAAAATTCGCGTTCTTTGTATCTTTGCCGAACAGAATATCATCAAGGATCCCCCTTTTTCCGGACTCGATTTGATCAGTTGCTGTAATGTCCTGATTTATCTGGGACCGGTCTTGCAGCGCAAAGTAATTCCAATCTTCCACTATGCCTTAAAACCAACCGGTTATTTGATGCTTGGAACCTCGGAAAGTGTCGGAATTTTTTCGGATCTGTTTACATTAATGGATAAAAAGAATAAAGTTTACGCGAAAAAAACCGCCGTGACTCCCCTGAATTTCGATTTTGCAACTGCCGGCGACACGGTAATCCGATTGGAGGTTGACCAGAGAATGAAAAACATTCCCGCTGACTATGACATACTAAAGGAAGCCGACCAGATTTTACTGACCAAATATGCCCCCGCCAGTATTTTAATCAATGACAAACTGGAAATCCTGCAATTCCGCGGCCAGATCGATCCGTATCTCAGCCATTCGCCGGGTCTCGCCAGCTTTAATCTTTTTAAAATGACCCATCCCGAGTTAGCAATCGAATTGCACAAAACTATTCATCAAGCGGACCGGAAAAACGGACCGATTCGCAAGGAAGACTTACAAATCAATGACGGCGGCCAATGCCGTACCCTGAATATTGAGGTTGTCCCGATAAAGGATCCCAGCAAAGAAAAGAACGGTTTCCTAATCATTTTCGAGAAAGCAACCTCATCCACCGAAACAGAGCCGGAAAAGCTCCGAACCGGTCCGGTGGGACCCAAACCGGAAAATCAAACCGTGGGAATTCGCCAGTTAAACCAATTAAAAAAGGAATTAGCCGCGACCATCGAGTATCAGCAATCCATCATTGAGCAACGGGAGGCCGCCAATGAAGAACTTCGCGCCGCCAATGAAGAGATCCAATCGAGTAATGAAGAATTACAAAGCATGCATGAAGAAATGGAAACCGCCAAGGAAGAGCTTCAAGCCACCAACGAAGAATTGACCACCTTGAATGATGAGTTGCGGATCCGAAATTTGGAATTGGGACAGGTTAACAGTGATTTAAATAACTTTCTTGCCGGCATTAATATCCCTGTTATTATATTAAGCAATGACTTACGGATTCGGCGTTTTACCGCGGTCGCGGAAAAGGTGCTTAATCTGATCCCCTCCGATGTGGGCCGCCCTTTAAGCGATATAAAGACCAATCTGGAACTACCCCAATTGGAACAAATCATTATGGAAGTAAATACCAGTTTGATAATTAAGGAAATCGAGGTAAAAGACCGTTGGGGCCGTTGGTATTGTTTGAACATCCGGCCTTATAAAACCTTGGAAAATAAAATAGACGGCGTGTTAATGACTTTATTCGATATTAATAATTTAAAGCCAAACCTTGAACAACTTCAAGAATTACGCGATTATACCGCCATTTTAGAGACTATCTGCGTACCGTTTCTGGTCCTTGACGCCGAATTTCGGATAAAATTGGCCAACTCTTCTTTTTACAGCTTTTTTCAAACCACGCCGTCCGAAACGGAAAATAAAAATATCTTCTCTTTGGAGGACGACCAATGGAATATCCCGATGTTAAGAGAGTTATTGGAAGAAATATTGCCTAAAAACTCTTGTTTTCAAGATTTTAAAGTAGAACACAATTTCCCGGGGATCGGCCATAAAGAAATGCTGCTCAATGCCCGGCGTGTTATTGGTAAAGGAAATCTTACCCCGTTAATTTTATTATCCTTCGCGGATATTACCCCGGCCCATAATTGATAACAACAGGCACTCCCGCTTTTTTTTCGAAGGATTTTAAAATAATTAACGGAACGTGATATAATTATATAGAGGGCCAATATGATAAACTATGAGAAATTTAACAAGGCGCAACTCATTGAAATTATCAAATCGTTGCAGTCTTCCGGGAGCGCAATCGATGAACGGGAACGGTTATTACATGACTTGCAGGTCCATCAAATCGAACTGGAGATGCAGAACCAGGAATTACGCGAGACCCAAAACAAGTTGGAGGAAACCACCAATCTTTATACGGATCTCTATGATTTTGCCCCGGTAGGATATATCAGTTTCGATAATAACGGTATTATTAAGGAAATAAATTTAACCGGCGCCGCGATGCTCGGTAAGGAACGCCCCCAACTGATCGATAGTCCCTTCGCGTCTTACCTCGCCCAATCCGATCTGCCCAAATTTCGGGACCATTTATGGCAATGCCGGCGGACGAACGAAAAAACAACTATTGAAATAGACCTCATCATTGGAAAGAATCAATTAATCCAAGCCCAACTCACAAGTATCGCCGTTTATGACTTCAAACGGGATATTTCGTTATATCGGACGGTAATATTCGATATCACCGAGCTTAAACAAGCAAAAGAAACCTTACAAAGAATGAACGAAGAATTGGAAATCCGGGTCCGGGCCAGGACCGCCGAAATAACCAAGGCCAATACGGCGTTGGCCTCTGAAAAAGAACGGCTGGCGGTAACCTTGTTTTCAATCGGCGATGGCGTTATCACCACCGATACCAGCGGCAGAATAATCATGATTAACCGGGTGGCCGAAAGCATGACCGGCTGGGTTAACAAGACGGCCGCCGGCAAATCAATCAGTGAAGTATTCCGGATTGTAAATAATAAAACAAACGCTCCGTACGAAGGCTTCGGTAAACTCAATGAAACCACCGGCCAGAACGTGGAAGCGGTCCTTATTTCGAAAAACGGTTTCAAATATTTGATTGATTTCAGTATCGCTCCGATTTTCGATTTACACAACAACAATGTCGGGTCGGTGCTGGTATTTCATGATATCACCAATCAACGGCGCATGGAAAAGGAATCACTAAAAATTCAAAAGCTTGAATCACTGGGAATACTGGATGCAGGTATCGATCATGATTTAAATAATTTTCTGGCGGGAATTTTAACATGCATACAATTGTTGGAAATAAAGATAAATAAAGGAAAAGATATTGCGCCGCAATTGAAAACCGTTGAAAACGCAATTCATAAAGCTACCACTCTGACTAAACAATTACTAACTTTTGCCAAGGGAGGAGAACCTGTTAAGAAAACGGTATTGATTTCCGGATTGATTAAAGACACCGTCTCGTTTGCGCTCCGGGGTTCCAATGTCCGAAGCCAACTTACAATTGCGGATGATCCATGGCCGGTTGAAATTGACGAAGGACAGATCAATCAAGTCATTAACAACTTAATCATTAACGCCGTCCAGGCAATGCCTGACGGCGGAACCATCTACGTAAGCGTGGAAAATATCGCAAAAAGAATAATTTTATCTAATACCTCTATACAACCGGGCGATTATGTAAAAGTAACCATTGCCGATCAAGGCACGGGCATCCCGGCGGAGAATTTACCGTATATTTTTGATCCTTATTTTACCACTAAACAAACCGGTAACGGATTGGGGCTGGCCACTTCGTATTCGATTATCAAAAAGCATAATGGTTATATTGATGTTGAGTCGTCCGAACTCGGAACCGTTTTTTATGTTTATTTGCCGGCCTCCCTGGAAGCTCCGGTAAACGCGCCCCCAAAAGAGGATTATGTGTTAAAGGGAACCGGGAAAATACTCTTGATGGATGATGAGGAAATTATTAGAAATAATACGGGAGAGATGTTGCGCCAGATTGGATACCAGGTCCAATTGGCGGAGGATGGGTTCGAGACGATTCAGCTTTACACCCAGGCTAAAAAATCCGGCGCGCCGTTTGATGTGGTGATTATGGATTTGACGGTTCCCGGCAGCATGGGTGGAGAAAAAACAATCGAGACACTCTTCAAAGTCGATCCTGAGGTTAAAGCGATTGTATCCAGCGGATATTTTAATGCTCCGATTATGTCGAATTATTTGGAATACGGTTTCCGCGATATTGTTTCCAAACCATACCGAATTGAAGAACTACATAAAAAAATACACTGTATTATTAACTTCGATCAGCGTGAAAAGAAGTAAAATAAAAAATTAATTGGATCTTGAACCAAGATAATTCTCAACCGCCATCACCGCCGCCCCCAAAGCAATGGCGCTGTCTCCAAAACGGCCACCTTTACTGAAAATAATATGATTTGATTCCTGGTCGTAAAGTCTTTTGGAGGCGATTTCACTGGCGACTTGATAATACAATTCCGAATGGCTAATCAACGGACCACTTAAAATTACCAGGCCGGGATCAAGCAGATTGATGTAGTTGGCTAAACCGGCGCCTAAAATGGTAGCCGCGTTTATAATTATTTCCCTGGCTAAAGCATCATTTTGTTCAGCGGCTTGACAGATATCGATATATTCGATAATATCGATCGGTTTCGAAATAGTAGTCGAACGGCCTTGCTTTACAGCGGTGAGATATTTACGGACAATCGCGTAAATTGATGAATAACAGTCAATACAACCGTAATTTCCGCAATGGCATAATTCTCCATCCACATTAATCACCATGTGACCGAATGCATCCTCGGCGTCATTGATAGTCCGGACAATTGCCCCCGCTGAAACAGCTCCGGTCCTAACTCCGGTACTGCAGTTAAAATAGGCAATATTCCGGTATCCTTTACCCGGGCCATAATAATATTCCGCCAAAATTGCGGTATTAGCTCCATTATCAATTATCACGGGCAATTCTAAAGCTTGTTCCAATAGATATTTAATCGGAGCGCCGGTCCATCCGGGCGCGGCAAAATTTTTAGGCCGGCTCATGACTCCGTTGAGCCGGTCCAACGGTCCAACGGTACCCAGGCCGATACCCAAAAAATTTTCCTTATCGATTCCTAATAATCGTAAACTCTCTTGAAATAGGGAAGTAATAGTTTGGACGGTTTTTTCCGGTGTAAAGGTTTCATCCATATTGAAGGTATTTTTAGATAATACCGTTAGTTTCGGATTCGCGATAATAATTTCGGTATAAGGCCGTGAAATATCAATTCCCAATAAATAATACCGTTTCAGGTTTAAATCGTAAAATACCGGTTTACGCCCGCCGGAAGATTCCCCGATACCAAATTCGATTATCAATTGTTCTTTTTCCAACGGTTCCATAATTCGATTGACGGTGGTAAAATTGGTCTTCATCATTTCCAATAAATCATTTTTAGTCAGGGGACCGTTTTTTTGCAGCAAACTATACGCCAGTTTACTATCTTTACCGATCCGATCGAAAAAAGTCTTTCGTTCCATCCTGTCTTCACTTCCATATTATCACTGTTATCTTTTTACCGTTTTATCAATAAGTTATCTTATCAGTTTTTTCCGCTCCTTGAATAAAAAAGAAATCGGTACAATACTGTAAAATTTCCCTCCTCCGGATTATTCCGATAAAAATACCCTGATCATCAATAACCGGAACAAAGTTTTGGTTGGTAACCAAAGGTATCAAATCTTCCATGGTAGCATGTATCTTGACCGGTTTATTAATCATCCGCCGCGGTATCTCTTCCAGCCAAATTTGTTCGGTGTCCATCAGGCTGAAACAGTTTTTATTTTTAAGCGCCCATAACAAATCACCTTCGGTAATCGTGCCCGCATATTTCCCCTCTTCATCAACAAGGGGCACCGCGGTATAGCTGTGATGCTCCATTTTTTCCAGTGCCTGCCTCATGGTGGATTTAAACGGTAAATAAACCACTTCGCTTTTCGGTACCAGAAAAAAAGCGATATTCATTCAATCCCTCCCGGCCAATCAGATCCTAAAATTAATTATAAATACTTTTTAACATTTTGTCAATAAGTTAACCTGAAAAACTAAGTTGGAAAAACTTTTATAAAAATAAGCGGTGATATTAAACAGGTAACCATTGCCAATAAAATAAAAGTAGAATGCGTCGCCGAATTAATTAATCCTTCATTCAAAGCAACTAAGGATAATGCAATAATCAGACTCAATCTGGATGAGATTAAAAAACCCGCGCCGATCGTTTCCCGCCAGCCAAAAAACTTTATTAATACTAAAGCCGGAACCAGTTTTACAATATACACGATATAAACGAACAAAGGCAATAAAACCAAAACTTGCCTGGAAAACACCGGCTTTAAGTCAAATTTGGCTCCTACCATGATGAAAAAGATTGGAATCAAAAATCCATAACCAATTGCTTCCAATTTAGGCAGGATTTCTATTTTATACTTTGAAAAAAGTGAGGAATATAAAATACCGGCTAAAAACGCTCCCAGGATGATTTCAATACCGGTAATTTCAGCGAGGGTTACAAAAAGCAAGATTAGAACAAAAGCAGCCCGGACCTTAAACTGGGAAGTTTCAAAAAGTAAATTGTCAAAATTAAACTTAACAAGCTTTTTACCGGTAAAAAGTATTAGTCCGAAAAATCCAATCAATAGTGAAGCATATATTAAATTAATACTTCCGGCGCCGGCGACGAAGAACATTACCACCGGGATCATTAATAAAGTTCCAAAGTCGGCAATCAATGCCGCGATTAATATCAACTGGCCAACCGGACGGTTGATGATTTGCCTGGCTTTTAAAACCGGAACCACTATTCCCAGTGAAGTTGTTGAAAAAATAAGGGTTAGAAACAAGGGACTCTTGGTAATTCCGATGCTGTGAAGAACATTGGCAAAAAAAAACGATAAAACAACGGTTAAACCAAAGATAATAAAACCAAGTCTTACCGGATGAAAACCGGATGGAGTTCCGGCATTATTGAAAAAATAATGAAAATCGATTTCCAGACCGCTTAAAAACATCAAAAAAGCAAACCCGAACAGTGCTAAAAAATCAATAACCGGGTTTGTTCGAACGATATTCAAACCACTTTGACCCACGATAATCCCGATAATAATCTCCGCTATCGCCACCGGAATTTTTAAAAACCTGATCCGTAAAACAGCTAACGGTACTATAAAGGCAATAGCGCATAACATCAACAAGGAATAAAAGTTAAGGCCCTGGTTCACGCGGCGCTCCTTTCCGGTTCAATTCGCAATTTACAAATTAATTTATTCCGAAAATATATCAGAAATGGATTATAACTTAATATATTGCCGGCGCGGCAAAAGTAGTTGTAAAATCGGCTTCAACCAGCTTAAACTTATTGACAAAATGTTAAAAAGTAGATATAATAAATTTAACTCTCACTTCCAAATCGAACCATGGATTTCACCCGATGGGTTTTATTTGAATGAAAGCGGGACGATTGACATGAGAAATATAAAAGGCAAGGTCACACTGATTATCGGGTTGTTTCCACTGGCATTAATCGGTTTGGGAATATGGTTTTTTTCCGGTTATAAGTCCGGGAGCCACTTGAAAAAAAATTCATTCTTTACCATTGGAATGATTAAAGGGACGGCTTATAAAGAAATCGCGTGGAGTTTTCAAAGAGTAGCCGCGGTTAAACTTTATCGAACCGCCGATGAAATGTGGATCGCTTTGGAACATGAAAAAGTTGACGCGGTGATTAATGATAAACTTAAAGGTCTGGCCGCAGCTAAATATGGGAATTTCGACAATCTGACACCGGTTGGAAATTTATTATCCCAAGAATTCCATAACATCAAGTTTAATCCGGCCGATAATTCCTTGCGTCAAGCATTAAAACAGGCTCTTCTTGAAATTATGAAAAAAGGGATATACAACGATATCAGTGAAAAATATTTTGGCGTAAATCCCGCGGCGGAAATTAAACTCCCGGATAAACCGATTAATAACCCAAATAATAAGGACGATTCATGGGACAGGATAAAGCGGACCAATTCATTAATTCTGGCAATGGCCCCCGACAATCTTCCCTTTAGCTTTATAGATAAACACGGGGAATGGTCCGGATTCGATGTGGAAATTGCCTGGGAGGTAAGCATTCAATTAGGAATTCGTAATTTCCACTTGGTCCCTGTTAAAAAAAGCCAAGTGCGGCAAGGATTGATAAACCGTATTTTTGATGCGGCATGGGGTGGGATTTTAACTATAAATAAAAGAAGCCCAAAAAACAACTTATCTATTCCTTACTGTGTAAGCGGTCCCCAATTATTTGTTCGAAAAAATTCCGAAATTTCCGGCCCCGAGACTTTGGTGCCGCCGGTCTATCCCGAACCGCCGCCGAAAAGGATTAATATCAAGTGGTATTCAAAAAATAATGTCCATTAGTGGTTCCCCTATTATTTGTTTTTATTTTATAAGGAGGGATTCTCTTGTGTGGTATTTGCGGTTATTTTGGGGACATCCCCACAAGTCTTCACCTTCCCGTATCCGAGCTTAAACATCGCGGCCCGGATGACTCCGCAACGGCAAGCGGCCAAAATTTTAAATTTGGGCATACCCGTTTGGCGATTATCGACATCGGCGGCGGACGGCAACCGATGTTCAATCAAGACGGCACCGTGTGTATTGTTTTTAATGGCGAAATTTATAATTATAAATTACTCCGCGCCGAGTTGGAAAAGAAATTCACGTTCAAAACCAATTCCGACACCGAAGTTATTCTGCATCTTTATGAGCGGGATGGTCCATTTGGGCTAGCCAAGCTGGACGGTATGTTTGCCCTGGCAATAGCCGAAAGCGACCAGCTGACCTTGGCCCGCGATCCTTTAGGTATCAAGCCCTTATATATTCGCGATACCGGATCTTTTCTATCTTTTGCATCGGAATTAAAAGCATTCGATTTTTTCGAAAAAAAAATTACCGAGTTTCCGCCCGGCCATATTTATAATATTAAACAGGGGTATCAGCAATACTACCAAATTCCATCCGATTGTCCGGGCGACTTGACATGGGAGGAAGTATTATCGCAACTCCGGCGACGCTTGATAAGGGCCGTTTCTAAAAGATTGATGTCCGATGTGCCGTTGGGTAGTTTCTTAAGCGGCGGCTTGGACTCAAGTCTGATTAGCGCCTTAATAAGACGGGAAAAGGAAGCGCTTCATACTTTCAGTGTGAGCGTGAAAGAAAGTAACGATCGTGATTATGCGAAATTGGCCGCTGCATTTTTAGGCACCATTCATCATGAATATGTGGTAACTCCCGAAGAGCTTTGGAATGCTATCCCGGAAGTAATTTATTATTTGGAATCATACGATCAATCGTTGGTGCGAAGCGCCGTCGCTAATTTTTTTCTGGCCAAACTGGCCGCCGAAGAGGTTAAAGTAGTATTGACGGGCGAAGGCGCCGATGAATTATTCGCCGGTTATGACTATCTGAATCAGTTTGAAAACGGCAACGATTTGCACCAGGAGTTATGGCAGATTACCAATGCATTGCATAACACGAACTTGCAACGGGTTGACCGCATGACCATGGCCCACGGTTTGGAAGCCAGGGTGCCGTTTTTGGACAAGGAAGTAATCGATTGGGCGATGCGGATCCCTCCCGGTTTTAAAAGGAGTTCCTCCGGTATCGCTAAATGGTGTTTACGGGAGGCGTTTCGGAATCAGGAATTGTTGCCCGATTCGATCAT
>JBJKPO010000352.1:0-5858 GCA_046706235.1 Bacillota bacterium
GATCGATGCAGTGGCCCAGCGTAACCCAAAATTGGGGCTGCCGAAGCTTAAGGATTTATTGGACTCCGGTGAAAACGAATTGAAGATCCTGGCCACGTTGGCCCGGAATTGCCGGGCCAACGTGGCCAGGATCTTCAATTCGTTTTCACCGGAGTCCAATAAATCCTTAAGCTTCGGCAGCCCCAATTTTGGGTTACGCTGGGCCACTGCATCGATCAGCCCGAAGATATCCGGCTCCGGTTCGCCGGGAATCAATGCCTCCAAATCCGGATCCGAAATCGTGCTCCCGCCCCAGGCAAAGGTCTTCAGCTTTTCAATCTCAATGTCGATTCGCCGCAAATCCGGCCCCAACCGTTCTCCGATCGTTTTGGTTTGAGCAAAAGTCAGATTTAACCCGGCGCGTTCCGCCTGTGTCTTAATCCAACCTGGTAATTCGGGCGGCTTTAACCGGTTGCAATCAACCGCCACAATCCGGCGCCGGATCTCCTGATGCAGTTTCTTGCGCCCGTCCAGTTTCACAACGGTGATAAATAAGTAGACTCCCGCCGCCAAACAGTTCAATCCCTTCAGTACTGCTTCATCCAGCCCCGACTTTCCATTTTCGATGCCCTCCAGCCGGATCACCCGAGCCGCCCCGAAAAACGGCGGCGTCTCCAGGACTCGAATATACTCCTCCGCGTCCACCTCCGCCGCATCCAGCACTATGTAGTTAAATTCCTGCTCGGCGGGTTCAAGCAGCTTATTTAACGCTGCTTTAATCAACCGGTCGTGGAAATACCGCTCCTCGCCCAGGAAAAGATACACCGGCAACATCCGCCCGGATTCGACCTGTTTTAAAAACTCAGCACGGTTCATGCAATGAACACCCTTTTTCGATTATTGATTACAGATTAAAATTACAAATTGAAGATTACAGATTGCAAAATTAAAACATTATTTATTCGATCCGTATCAATTTGCAACAATTATTTTCGCGTTTCGTGGTGGAATTTCCTGTTGAGGGGAGGTTATTTTTTGGGCCTAAATTCGACTTGCTATACATACTAAGGGGAACCCATGTTCCGAAGTGATATAAAATCGCATAAAAACGCTGAAGCAAGATGGAGTTTATATTTACTGCTATTTCTGCTGTATGCTTGAAACTTTTCCCAGGAAAAAGTATAATGAAATCATCATCAGTTTTTCAAGCATAGGAAACGTAATCTTATGATGTAGATTATGGCTGAAATAACAGCATTTTAGGAGGAAAAACAAATGCCGGATTTTGATTCGATACTCAATGATGCGCGGCAGCTTTCTTATGACGACAAACTGCGTTTAATAGACGCATTGTGGGATTTAGTTCCACCCGATGCGAATATTCCGCTTCACGAGGATTGGGAGCCTGAGTTGGAACGCCGTGTAGCGGCGATAAAGGATGGTACTGAAAAAACCATCCCATGGGAAGCCGTTCGCGCCGAAGCTCTAGCACGGATTAGTCATGGCAACATACGTTGAAATCATTGCAGCGGCCAGATATGAATTCGACGAGGCCTTCGATTGGTATGCTAAAAGAAGTCCCGGAGCAGCTATTGGATTCATTGCCGAAATAGATGCAGCCATTGAAAAGATCGGCTTCGACCCCGAACGGTTTCCAAAAACTTATGCTAATTGCCAACGGTGTATACTAAATCATTATCCGTACAGTGTAATTTATTATCATACGCCTGAGCGGATTATTATAGTCGCGATAGCTCATGCGAAGCGACGCCCGGCATATTGGCGATCCCGCATGAAGCCTCAATCATGAATTTATAATCCCTTGTTGGTTCCGGCTTGTCCGGGTTATGTAATGATAAAAAGATTAATAAACCGTGGGCACGGCCAAAACTACCGGAGGGAAAATGAGTCAAAAAAAATTCAATTGGGAAGAGGAAAGTAAAAGATTTGATCAAGCTTCGGAATATTACGATACCTTTCGGCCAAGTTATCCAACTCAATTAATCGATTGTATTATTGAAAAAACCGCTATTCCTTTTAACGCAAAAATCCTTGAAATCGGTTCCGGAAGCGGGAAAGCCACGGAACTATTCGTGAAGCGAGGTTTTGAATTACTGTGCATTGAACCGGGGGAAAGGTTAGTAGCTGTTGGTCAAAAAAAATTTAAAGATTCAAAGGTAAAATTTGTTACAACCCGTTTTGAAAATTGGGAACCCATTCCGGAATATTTTGAGCTTGCTTTTTCCGCGCAAGCGTTTCATTGGGTCCCTAAACCGGTTGGATTTGAAAAATGCGCCCAAGCGCTTAAATCAAATTGTTATTTAGCGCTATTTTGGAATATGTACCTTTATACACCCGGTGAAATTAATGACCGGTTAGAGATATTTGCAAGCAATATTATGTATTACCTTTACTTTCGAGTGTAGAATGCGAGGAACAAATTTCTGGTAATTGTAAAGAAATTTTGGAGAGTGGATTTTTTGAATCGCCGGCGGTTTACCGTTACCCCTGGAGCCAAAATTATAATTTCGACCAGTTTTTAGGTTTTTTGATGACTGGAAACGGATATTTGGGGCTTGAAACAGCGGAGAAATTGGAATTGAATAATAAATTAAGGGATCTTTTTGAAAAAAGCCGAAATACATTAACTATGGCTTACCTTTGTGTTTTATATTTATCAAAAAAGATTGAATTTGGCCAAAATGGTCGTCAGTACCGCCATAAATGAACTCATGCAAAGAAACGCCATCCCCAGATATCAAGTATTGAATACCAATTTCCCTTCGATAAAACTGGCGGAATCGGTCGGGTTGGAAATGGTTGTTAGACTTGATCATTATTATTATATTGGAAAAAAATAACAATCGCATCATGCCGAATGATTGCTTACTTTTGTATATCCCGGCATACCCTAATAAATGAAAGCAGATACGAAACTGTTTATTACAAACCGGTATAGTAAAATTTTGACTTTTTTGTTTAGATAGGTTACACTTAAGCAAGAGGGGTATAACAATGTATGAAAATGAGATTTCAAAGAAGTTAAAAGAACTTCCGGATATTTTAAAAAAGGAAATTCTTGATCACGTCAATTCATTACTCGCCAAGGAACAAATCACCCGAGAGAAGACAACCGGGTTTGAGTTTTTATGGGAAAATGGGCTTAACGCAGAAAAAATCGGATTAAGCTCCGTTGATTTACAACATAAATCCATGGAGTGGCGATAAATGTATCTAATAGATACAAATATTTTTTTAGAAGTATTGCTTGGTCAGGAGAAAGTTCAAGAGTGTAAAGATTTTCTAGTTAACAATCTTGGTTGCCTGGAAATTTCCGATTTTACTTTACATTCAATCGGATTTATACTTGGCAGATACAATAAAATTGAAGAATTTCAGATGTTTATTAATGAGGTTGTTAACAGTACTTTAATTCTTTCATTACCTTTAGAGGAATATCCCAATTTAGTCCAGTATATAAATATGTTTAAATTGGATTTTGATGATGCATATCAGTATTCCTTAGCCAGATTATATGGTCTGAAGATTGTCAGTATGGACAAAGATTTTTTAAGGGTAAAAGATATAGAAGTCATTAATTTTAACTTAACTTCTTGAATTAAAAGGCCGGTTCAAAAGATCCGGTTTTTTTATGCTTTTTGTGATATAAAGTTGATAAAATAAACTATGACGACCAAACGGGGCAAAAAATTAATCTTCGGGAAGCGCTTGGTTTATCGGGAAAAAACAAATGAAATTATCCCCTTGAAAATATTACACAATTTTAATAAATAAGGAGAGAATCCCTATGTTCACAGTCAAAGATACCGTTACCATGGAGACGCTTCTTGCTCTTAATAAATACGTCCACGAATGGCATGTCAACTCATATCCCGATATTTTCAGGCCCAATGCCGGAATATATCCATATCATTGTCGTTCATCCCGAATATCGCGGCCGGGGCGTGGGACATCTGCTGATGAACAAGGTATACGAACTGGCCGATAATAACGGGATTTCCAGAATCGAACTGGATCACTGGGCCGGAAACGAATCGGCAAGTTCATTTTTCGGCGGATTAGGATTTAAACCATACCGGCATTATTTGTATATTGAACGAAAGCATGACCCATCGCGGAAATAAACAGCCCAAATGGATGTAGACTTTAAAAACTTATGGGATGACAGCGAGTTTATTGAAATAACGAGAGAATGATAATATAAATTTTGGAAATCATTGAGTGAAAAATAAAGAGATTGCAGGTGGTTTTGAATGCTTTTGATCCCTTGGCCCTTTAAAAGGGTAACCACCATCCTCCGTAGTCAATTTAAAAGTTTTACATCTAATCTATATAAAGATACATAATATACAAACCTTTATATGATGGGAAAATATCAAAAGAACAAGGTTAGTTACAAATAGATTTTACCTGCCCTATTATCCATAATTAATGGAAGATTCTTTTAGGCTACAAAGGATTGTGGTTTCCCTTAAGCATGTGTGTGTGCGCTATACATGCCGCCAAGGGCACAGGGATCAAAAAAGATTAAATAATAACAATCCAAAATTAATTGAAAGTTCTTTTAGGCTACAAAGGATTGTGGTTCCCCTTTGGCATGTGCGTGTGCGCTATACATGCCGCCAAGGGCACAGGGATCAAAAAAGATTAAATAATAAGGAGAACCAAAATGCTGCTAAATAAAAAGAAATACCGCCTGGTCCAAAAGGTTATTGCTTCCTGGGAAAACGACCAAATACTAACCAGCGACGAAGCGAATAAACTAAGGGAAAATACCGAGCTTTCGAAATTCGATTGGAACCGGCTGGCCAGGTATTCGTTTTGGATTGCGGGAATCAGCCTGATCATCGCGATATCCGCGCTGATCCTCGATGAAACGATAATGGCGCTGATTATGAAGATACTCAAGATGCCCGATATCGCCAAATCTATTTTATTTGCGGTTATCTCGGCCGGATTTTACCATTGGGGTTTTCGGAGAAAAAAAACCAAGCCGTCCAAATCCTTTTCCAACGAGTTTTTGCTGTTTATCGGCGCGGTAATCACCGGAATCGCGATTATTTTTTTGGGAAACGCCCTAAACATAAAGAATGGGCATTTTTCACCGCTAATTTTGACGGCGAGTATTATTTATCTGGTTATCGGAGGAAGCTTCCCCTCCAGTTTAATGTGGACCCTTGGTTTGATTTCATTTTGTTCCTGGTTTGGGACCGAAACGGGATATGTCTCCGGTTGGGGAGCTTATTTCCTGGGAATGAATTACCCTCTGCGTTTTATTTTGTTAGGAATACTATTGATCGCGATTGGATTCATTTTTAAGAAATTCAAGATGGCCGCGCTTATCAAACCGACTTATGCCTTTGGATTGCTATGTTTGTTTATTGCCTTATGGATCATGTCGATATTTGGAAATTATCGGGATTTATTCCATTGGCATCACGCCTCCGGTTTGGAACTTTTTTGCTGGTCGTTGCTGTTTGGAATCGCCGCCGCCGGAGTTATTTTTTGGGGGCTAAAAACCGATGACGGCATGATGCGCGGCTTTGGAATCACCTTTTTATTCATCAACCTTTATACCAAGTACTTCGAATACTTTTGGAACGTCACTCACAAGGCGCTATTCTTTACCATATTGGCAATTAGTTTTTGGGTTATCGGGAAGTATTCCGAGAAAGCGTGGAATACCATCAAGGGAAAAATGCTGGATGATGAAGGATAAAACTGCCAAGTTACTTCTGGGTCGCGACCAGCAGCCGTTGTGGGTATACTTTGAGATCAATCCGGCCGTTTTGATCGGTCCGGCAGGTTTGAATGCCCAATGATTTCAGCCGGTTCAATGTTTTACGTCCTGGATGGCC
>JBJKPO010000353.1:0-2812 GCA_046706235.1 Bacillota bacterium
CCCGTATTCATGAACAATAACCAGTATACTTAATAATACTACCATCATCCAAATTACATTCAAATCAAAATTCATCGGGTAAACCCCCTGCCCTGAATAAATTGCCGGGCTGTCTGACGCGCCCAGGCGTCCACCGCTAAAATTTCATCCAAATCCGGCTTCGGATTAAAGTTGTCGTTTTGATGGTACCCCATCACTTCGGAAACAATACGCACAATATCGGTAAATGGAATTTGACCAGTTAAAAAAGCCTCTACCGCCACTTCATTAGCTGCATTTAAAGCCGCCGGAAGACTTCCACCTTTTCGGCCCGCTTCAAAAGCCAGGCAAATAGCCGGAAAAAGCTCAAAGTTAACCGGTTCCATATGCAACTGAATATTATTGGAAAAGTCCAAAACCGGGAATGGATTTGGAAGCCGGTCCGGGTAAGTTAACGCATATTGAATCGGTAATCTCATATCGCATAATCCCAGTTGAGCTATGCAAGAACCGTCCAATAACTGAACCATGGAATGAATAATGCTCTCAGGATGGATTACTACTTTGATGTTATCAAAGGTTACATGAAACAACCAATACGCCTCGATAACTTCGAGACCTTTATTAAACATGGTCGCTGAATCAATGGTGATTTTGCCTCCCATCCGCCAGTTTGGATGGTTTAAGGCTTGTTCCACGGTAACCGACGCCAGTTGTGCCGGCCGGTAATTCCGAAACGGCCCCCCGGAAGCAGTTAACCACAGTTTGGCGATTTGGGACGGGGAACGTCCTTCCAGGCATTGAAATACAGCACTATGTTCGCTGTCGACCGGCAGTATTCGAACTCCGGTCTTTCGAGCGGCCGGAATAATCACTGAACCCGCCGCTACAAGAGTTTCTTTATTGGCCAGCGCGATGGTTTTACCGGCGGTTATGGCCGCTAATGTCGGCTTAATGCCCATCGAACCAACCACTGCCGTTACAACCAGATCCACATCGGTTAGAGTCGCAACTTCGGTTAAACCGGCTACTCCAGCTAAAATTGTGATTTCTGGTAAATCGGCCCCGACTCCGGCAATTCGTTTCTTTAAATCCAGGTAAAGATCCTCGCGCCCAATCACCAGATATTGCGGTCGAAAAGCAATTGCCTGCTCGATCAATAACTCCAAATTCGATCCGGCGGCCAACGCCGTTACTTGAAAACGTTCCGGGAATTCCCGCGCTATCTCCAAGGTTTGTCTCCCGATGGAACCGGTGGAACCTAAAATTGCCAATTGTTTAATCAACTTATGCCCCTTTAACGGACGAACTTGATCGCGCCGTGAATTGAGTCGATAACGCCCGGTAAATTGCCCTTAAAGTAATAATCAGGATTGGACCAAAAAATATGCCGCTAAATCCGAATATTTTTAAACCCACGTATATAATAATAATGGTTATCAGAGGATGAAGATCGAAATTATCCCCAATTAATTTAACTTCAGTGATCTGTCTCACTAGAAAAATCAGACAATAACTCCCAATAATTCCAATTCCCAAGTAATAATTACCAGTGATAAATTGGATCAATGCAAACGGGACAAACATCAAACCGGGACCGATTACCGGAATTAAATCCAACAGTCCGGCTAACAGCCCGTAAGCAAAAATCCCGGGAATCTTTAATATCATAAAAAATAATGAAGTTAAAACGGCGGTAATTAAGCATAAAACCAATTCCGCCCTCAAAAACCGGCCGGTTTTAACTATGATCTCATCTTTGATCTGTACGGTCATATTACGCCATTCCCGTGGCAGACAACTGTAAAAAATATGACTAAAAAGTTTTTTATCACGGCTGAAAAAATAAGCGGCGATTCCTCCCAAAACAATCGCCATCGCCATTTCCGGAAAACGTGGCAACAATCCCAATACCCAATGAAAAAATGAGTCAAATATCCGGCCCATCGGTCCCGTTTTTAATGAAAAACGAACGAAGTCAAGGTTCAAAAACCGAAACCAACGCTGAATTAAACCGGAGCACAACTCTGATAAATTGTTGAACAGTATCGGAATTTCCGGTAATAAACGTTGCGCTTCCTTGAATGATGATAGCAGTATCAAACCGCTAAGACCCAGGCTAATTATAATGAACGTAAACAATATCAAACTAACGGCCAGTCCCCGGCTAAATTTAAAAAGTAATTCCAGCTTTTGAACCAGCGGCTCAATTAAACCGGCGATAATCAATCCCAATAAAAACGGGGCGACCAAGGGAAAAAAGAATTTGAGTCCCAATATCAACCCAATACCTAGTAATAACAATATTATCGTCAATTTACGTACACGGGTCACCCGACATCCCTCGTTATTCTTCAATCAGATTCGTACGCATCATTGCATGATGCGTTCATCATTGCATGGTGCGTTCATCATTGCATGGCGCGTTAAAAATAAACGGTCAGGTGATTGATATCAATTAAAAAATCGGGAAATAATTTATCGCTATATAGACAATTGGAGCCGCTAATAATAAACTATCCAACCGGTCTAAAATACCTCCGTGACCCGGTAGAAAAGTACCGGAATCTTTTACGCCGGCGTTTCGTTTGATAATTGATTCGACTAAATCACCAAATTGACCGGCAATCACCACCAAAAAACTGACAATTAACAGAGGCGGCAACGATCTTTTACAAATAATTCCCAATATAACGGCGGCCGCCAATCCCCCGATGATACCGCCGATATAGCCCTCAATACTTTTCTTGGGACTAATCCGGGGAAATAATTTATGTTTCCCAAAAGTGCTTCCGACGAAATAAGCGGCGGAATCGTTGCACCATGTAACCGC
>JBJKPO010000354.1:0-4138 GCA_046706235.1 Bacillota bacterium
AACTTCGATCCCGCGGTAATCCGCCAAATTATTAATAATCCAACATTAAGGACCCAGCACGTTAATGAGATTGTTGACTTGGTTCTTTCCGGCCCCTTTGATGGGATCGATATCGATTATGAAAATCTGGCTTATGGCGATCAAACCGCTTCTTCCACTTTTATTGACGAATTGGGCCAGGCTTTACGACAGCGTCAAAAACTGCTTTCGGTAACGGTTTACGCCAAAACGAGCAACAACAACACCTGGGACGGACCGGGTGCCCAGGATTGGTCCAGTTTGGTTAAGTTCGCCGATACCTTGAAAGTGATGGCCTATGATTATCATTGGGCCAGTTTTCACGCCGGGCCGGTTTCCCCGGTGGACTGGCTGACTGATATATTATCATATGCCGGAACCATACCGGGGATTGCCGGTAAATTGGTGATGGGATTGCCTTCCTATGGTATCGACTGGCCCGATGGAGGAACCGGCAGCGAGAAAATGTACGCCGATGCCATGAACATCGTAAATCAAGGCATTACATCCGCCTTAAGCCGCTGTAATGTCGATCATTCCTCCAACCCGATTTGCGGGAAGTATTTTCAAAATGTTGAGCTTCATTTCACTTATATTAAGAATGACATTAACCGTACGGTGTATTTTCAAGATGCGTACGCCTTAAAGCAACGGCTGGTAATCATTAACCGGTACCGGAATATAGTGAAAGGAGTTACCTTTTGGCGCCTGGGCGGAGAGGACCCGGCGAGTTGGGCTGAGATTTCTCACTATAAATAATTTAATCCAGTTTCCGAATCAATCCGATTAACAACTCCTTGAGATCCTTGCCGGAACCGGTTTCCGGATCTTGGTCCGGCGGGTTGGAGATTGTAATGGTTTTGATTTTTTTAAAGTGTAACGGATAAGCGGCGGTTATCCTGTCAACTCGTATCTCTTGAATGGGGATGTTTTTTTCACGGGCGACTTCGGTAAGTAATTCCGCCAGTAAAGGATCGCCCTTCATGGGAAGGAAGGCGCCGTCGGCGGTTACAATTTTATTCCGCTTATCGGGCAGGTTGAGGATATCGACGACATAATTAAAGCTCAACTTGGGATCAATCATTTCCGGTATTTTTAGCATCCCGGAATTCAATGAGTTGGAGGCGTGAAACAACAAGATGACCGTAGTTCGAAACGGGCGGTCCTTGGCTAAGATTTGGGCTAATTCCATTAAAACCGCGCAATTGTTAAGACCGGGGCGGGGGTCGGGACAGCGGGCCGATATTTTTAAGTAAATCAGCCCCAATATCGAACCAAAGGCTATCAACAAAAATAATTTTAGCTGCAAAAGATGATTCAACCCCAGGCAAACCACCACGTCCAATCCTAAAGAATAAATAATAATCAGGTAAACCCGTTTGAGGAGTTGCGCGGGCCGCTTAAAAAAGGAATCAGTCCCAATTGTGGTTGCGAGGATTATTTTTTGAATTTCCTTACTCCGGGCTGGAACGGTTACGGCCAGGTTTTCGGCCGGGACAGCCTGAACGCGGGCTAAAGTGGGCCGGATTATCTCTTTTAGAAATAGCAAATAAAGCAATATCGCGATTAGAAATCCCGCCAAAGGATGAAAATAACTCCAACTAACCAATATCAGATCGGCAATTATCAAAACCGATAAACTGATGTCGAAATAAAACACCGGTATTTTCCGAAGGACGGTCTTAAGTCCCAAAGCACCCAAAGTTTTATCAAGGACCGTAATCACTTCCTTAAAACCGGGAGAACCGGGCTTTCGCTCCGGATATTCGGTTTCCAATTCATTAAAAATACCGGCGTACTTCATTTCATTTTACTCCCATCTTGACTTGTTTTAATTAAATTGCTATTCGACTTTAAAAGACCAAAATCCTACTTGGTTTTATTTCTTTTTCTTTTTATAGAGTCACTTTTTAGGTAAAAACGCAGGATTTTATGATGCAGAAGGCGAATAAAATGGCGATAATCTAATTTCAGCTTGGTGATGTCGCGGAAGGGGAAAACATGATTATTTTAGGGATTGATCCCGGAACGGCAATTACCGGTTACGGTATCATTTCTTATGAAGGTAATTATTTACGGCGGATTGGTTTCGGCGTTATCCGGACTTCGCCGGATCAATCGACCGCGGAGCGTTTACATAAACTGTATCAGGAATTACAGGGGATTATCGCCGATTACCAACCGGAAGTCATTGCTATCGAGGAGTTATTTTTTAACCGGAACGTGCGCACGGCTTTGGCAGTCGGCCAAGCACGGGGCGTGGGAATTCTGGCTGCGGCAATGTCCGGGGTTGAAATTGCGGAGTATACTCCCCTTCAAGTAAAATTAGCCGTGGTGGGTTATGGCAAGGCCGATAAACAACAGGTGCAGGAAATGGTCCGGCGGTTGTTATGTTTGCCCGAGATCCCCAAACCCGATGATGCGGCCGATGCGCTTGCTATCGCCATCTGTCATGCTCATTCGCATAAAATAAATGCAATTAACAGTTAACAATTGGAATAGGTCGATAAATAAAGTTGACAGTTGATAATTACTAATAACAGTTAGATCCTACCATGGGTTATTCATGCCCTTTGAGACTAGTTATCTTTGCAGATAAATAATAATTGTTTTCAAAAACGCTAAATATTTATTCACTAAAAATTAATAACTGGTCACTGTCAACTGTAAACTGTCAACTATAGAGGGGTTAACATGATCGCAACCTTAACCGGGAAGGTCGAAAGTGTCGGAGGGGAAAGTTGTATTTTAGATGTTAACGGAGTCGGTTTTTCCATCCTGATGCCGCTTCCCGCTTTGGAAACCTTAAGCCGCACCGTTGAACCGGTAAAAATTCATACTCATTTTCATATGCGGGAAGATGGGGCCAGTTTGTACGGTTTTCTTACCGCCGCCGATAAAACTGTTTTTGAAAAAATCATCGGGGTTTCCGGCATCGGGCCCAAAACCGCTCTGGCGATCTTAGGGACCTTGTCCGGCGAACAGTTCCGGGAAACAATTGAGAATGAAGATCACCGGTCGCTTACCGGTGTCTCCGGAGTCGGACTGAAGACCGCGCAGCGATTAATTTTGGAATTAAAGGGAAAGCTCAGTAAAGGGGCTTTCGCGGAGAATGCCGGATCCAAAACCACCACCGGTTTCCGCAGTTCGGTGTCTGATGCTATTGATGCCCTGATTGCTTTGGGTTATTCCGCCAAGGAAGCCGCGACCGTTATCGACGCCATGGTTTCCATGGAAAAGAACCTTACCACCCCTGAAATTGTACGAAAAGCCTTGAAAAACTTAGGCCGAAAATAATCAGTGGAGCTAAAAAATGGTTGAAGAGCGCATTATTAGCGCCGTTAAACAAGAGGAAGATTTAGAGGCCGATTTAAGTTTACGGCCGCGACGTTTTCAGGAGTATATCGGCCAGGATAAAGTAAAACAAAATTTGGAAGTATTTATCAAAGCCGCCTTATCGCGACGTGAATCGCTGGATCATGTATTGTTATACGGACCTCCGGGGTTGGGGAAAACATCGCTGGCCCATATCATCGCTAATGAAATGGAGGTTCATTTGCGGATTACTTCGGGTCCGGCCATCGAACGCCCGGCGGATTTGGCGGCGATTTTGACCAATCTGGAAACCAATGACGTTTTATTTATCGATGAAGTACACCGTTTGAACCGGAGCGTGGAGGAAATCCTATATCCGGCCATGGAGGATTTCGCCCTGGATATCATTATCGGCAAGGGGCCCAGCGCCCGGTCGGTCCGCATTGATCTGCCCCGGTTCACGCTGGTCGGGGCGACAACCCGGGCCGGTTCGCTTACCTCGCCGTTGCGCGACCGTTTTGGGATTATTAACCGCCTGGAATTTTATGATCCGGAATCTTTGTGTAAAATTATTTTACGATCCGCCGGTATTTTGTCGATTGCAATTGAAAGCTCCGGCGCAATTGAGATAGCGAGACGTTCCCGCGGAACTCCCCGGATCGCCAACCGTTTATTAAAAAGAGTGCGGGATTTTGCGGAAGTCAGAGCCGGGGGTGTCGTCAACATGGAAGTGGCCGATCAAGCATTAAAAATGCTGGAGGTTGATGAGTTGGGTCTCGACTGCCTTGATCGTACGGTCTTAGCT
>JBJKPO010000355.1:0-2646 GCA_046706235.1 Bacillota bacterium
ATTGTAACCTATGTGATTAAGAAGGTGGAATAATGTTTGCCCTGGTTGATTGCAACAACTTTTATGTATCGTGCGAACGGGCCTTCAACCCTTCCTTGAACGGCAGGCCGGTGGTGGTGCTATCCAACAACGACGGTTGCGTGGTTTCCCGTTCCAATGAAGCCAAGGCTTTGGGAATAAAAATGGCGGAACCGGCCTTTAAAATTCAAAACCTGCTTAAAAAGAACGATGTTGCCGCCTTTTCATCCAACTACGCCTTATATGGCGATATGTCGCGGCGGATTATGAACACTTTGGCGGAGTTTACTCCGGAGATCGAGATCTACTCCATTGATGAGGCATTTTTAAATTTAGCCGGTTTATTAACGGATTTCGCGGTTTATGCCCGGCAGATCCGGAGCGTAGTTCTTCGAAATACCGGGATCCCGGTTAGCGTCGGAGTAGGCCCCACCAAGGTCCTGGCGAAAGCCGCCAACCATTATGCCAAAACGATACCGGAAAACCAGGGCGTATTGATCCTGGATACTCATGAAAAAATAGCTGATACGCTTGCCGGTTTGGAAATCAACGAAGTGTGGGGTATTGGAAAACAATATGCGGCATTGTTAAACCGAAATCAAGTAAAAACCGCCCGCGATTTCATTCAACTGCCGGATGCGTGGGTCCGGCGGCATATGACTATTACCGGGCTGCGTACCAAAAAAGAACTGGAGGGAATCGCATGCCTGCCTCTGGAATCGAAGCCGTCATCCCAAAAAGCGGTTTGTACCTCCCGCTCTTTCGGCGAACTCCAAACCGAATTAGAACCATTGAAAGAAGCGGTAGCCTTCTTCACCGGTAAATGCGCCGCTAAACTTCGGAAACAACAGTGTTGCGCCGGTACCGTAACCGTATTTCTGCAAACCAACCTTTTTTGTCCAAATGAGCCTCAGTATTCGCCGGAATATGCCCTCAAACTGCCCTCAGCCACCAATAGCAGCCTGGAATTAATCAAATATGCCTTGCTTGCTTTGGAATCCATTTATCAAAACGGATACCGTTATAAAAAAGCCGGAGTGATCGTAACCGGAATCATCCCGGCAAATCAAGTTCAGGTTCCTTTATTTGAAGAAACGGATCATGGGAAACACGCTGCGATTATGAAAGCAATGGATCGAATCAATACCAGATACAATCAAAATGCCATTAAAATCTCCATCGGGGAATCCAATTCCCATGGCTGGCAAATGCACCGGGCTAAACTGTCGCCTTGTTATACGACGCGATGGGAGGATATTATTGCGGTAAAAGTATAAAGATAATATCGGTGTCTTTAACCACCGATGTTTTAATTGCCACTAAAACCTCCGGATTTTTCCAAATACTCTCGTTTGCGGCGAGCAACTTCTTCCCGGCCGGTTTGAATGATATTGACGATGTCAAGTTGATCGATGGATTCATCAAAAAGGGACAGAATTACATATAAATTCCTCAATATTTAGAGCTTTAAGATAAATTAACGATTCGTACTAGACGGTAAATGGTGATAACCGCGCTCGCCAAACGGTTTAAGTTTCTCAAGCCATTTTTCTTCAAGCTTTTTTAAGGCTTCCCGCGGACTCACATACTCCTCTTCTTTTAATTCCAGCACTTCCAACACTTCAAATACAAAAGCGTCCTTGCCGAACTTATTCCACTCTTGTTGCAGTTGTTTATTGGGGTGGCTGCCCATTTCCAGCTGGAATTGCTGCCCGTTCATGGATTTTAAATTCATACTGCTGCCGACAAGAATTTTCTGGTTTTGGGCGTTTTTGATCTGAAACACTCCGGCGGTTTGTTTGGTTTCTTTATATAACCGTTTCAATTCCCGGTTGCGATCCATGTTTTGTTCAACCTTTCTTAAAATTAATTATTCCGCAGCCAATATTCGCTGCCGTCGGGTTTTCTGTCCAAAAAGCCATACTCGATCAAATATCTCCGTAAAGTGACATAATCATCATAAACCGTCTTTAGAATCTGATTGACTTCCGGTTCATTATAGATGTGGTTGGGCTGAAAGCGTTTGACGATCTCCCGGAGTACCACTAACTTATACTTCTCCTTCATCGCGAAACTTTTTAACGGTCCAGCGGGGCCTTCCGGAAAGTATCTTTTTAAAACGGCTTCCTGTTCGTCTTCAGTGATATTATAGCGTTCATCCATCATCCGGGCGGTTTTATGATAATTTACAAAGGACGGGGCATTTTGATCCTTCTCTTTAAGGAGTTCCATAATGGTTAAAAATACTTTGGCCTGGCGTTCTTTTTCTTTCAATAAAAACCGGTGATTGCGAATGGTAGATGAACTGCCGATGCCCATTTCCTTTTGGACTTCGGTATCGTTCTTGCTCTGATAAAATAATTGCAGCAGCCGGTTCTGATGACAGGTCAAACCGGTGAGCCGTTTATCCAGATTAATTAAATATTCAAATACCGAACCATGGACCGTCCTAATATGGATTTGAATATACCGGCTGGCTTCGTAAAAAATCCCCTCAACGGGATAGACTACTCCTTTTTCGATTGTTGTCCCGCAAAGTAAACAACGAAAACCATCTTCGGTTTCAAGATAACCCCGTTTGAACTCCTCCAAGGAAGCATTCCAAAACAAATCCGAGAGCACCATTTA
>JBJKPO010000356.1:0-15161 GCA_046706235.1 Bacillota bacterium
TTTTGGTAACGGCGGATGGCGGTACCGGGATTTTCCCGGTTAAATTTATTGATTTTATTGCGGATGGTGCTAAAGTCTTTACCGGTAAGTGAAACTAATTTTTTAACGTCCAGATGTCTTTCAATTCCCCTTAGCGTCACCAGTTTAAATAGATCGTCGAACCCGGAACAGTTGCGTAAAAATTCCAATTGGCTGTGATTAATCATTCGGACCATCGTCCGGCTGATGTCTTGATGGTTCCAGTCAAAACAAAAGTTCAGACATTGAGATACAACATTAGTTATTTTCTCGGGATTTCCCTTCCCAAAGGGCAAGCAATACAAATATAAAGAGTTTTTATAAGAAAGTCCGAAGGTGGACAACAGACCGTCAACAATTTTCCATAATATTTTCCGCAAGTTTGAGCGGGATGACGCCCAAAGATAGGCAAAATTGGATGACCAGAGATTGGCGGGACATTCGGAGGCTTTGATGAACTCGGAATAGATATCGATGTCCCCTAGTTTTATTTCATGAAACTCCCATTTTCCCAGTTTATAATTATTTGATGACGGGACAGACAAAATAGTCATCTCCTGTCTATCAATTATTTATTCTTTTTAAAACCCGCTAAAAATTTGGCATAAAATAGCGGGCCTGTTTTTAAGTCATAGAATAGTTGCATATCATGTGTATCCAGGGCGATACTCGGATCGGGATCGCGGTTATTTATTTCAATAAGCCAAAGATCACCCAGCCGGTCCATTCCGATATCCAGTCCAAGAGTACCGCAGTTGATTCCATACTCATCCAACTTTTTACAGATAGTGATTGCGAAAGCCGCGATTTTTTTCTTCAAGCCGGCAATATGTTCCTCGGACGCCGGGAAAACTTCCCTAAAAATTTTTTCGGCGTTAACAGCGGCTCCACCGCTGGAAATATTGCTTACAACGCTGTCCTTGGCCCCGGACCGCCCGATAACGGCTAGACACGCCCATTCATCGGATTGATTTTTTTGAACGGCGCAACGGAAATCAATTATTCCACCCTGGTATTCAAGCAGCTCGACTGCTTGTTGAATCAGGTATCTTCCCCGGCGGAAGCGTTTATTGATATATTCGCTTGCCGCCTCCGGATTATCGAAGGTAATGATATGATTGACTTTATTTTCACGGTACTTGATAATAAATAACGTATTTTCCAAGCTGATCCGGACAATTCCCCGGCCTTGCAATCCTAAAACCGGTTTGATATATACTTTAGAAAACCTTTCGAGCATTTTGAATACGTCCCGGGGTGAATGATATAGTACGGTATAAGGAAGATGAGGGTTTATCAATGGTTCTTTGGAAAACCATTGATACATTTCCCACTTGCCGAAAAAACGGCTATTGAAGATTTTATCCCCGATTACCGTTAAAAAATGATTTTTCCATTCCGCGTTTAACCCAATCGTGCGGTAGATTGCTGCCGGATAAGGAAAAATTCCCGGCTGCCAGTATTTTTTAACCGGATTATAGCAGTATCCCTCAATGAGCTGGCTTTCTTTTGATATTTTATCTAAGGCAAACACCACTACCGCGCCATGCAGTTTGGTATATTCTTTTAAACAAACGGTTGTTTTATTTAAACGCGATGTTGTCAATCGATTGTTCGTGTTGCTTAATAAAAGTCCAATATACGGGCCGATAACTATTTCAGTAAGATTCAGCCGGATCTCGAAGCTTGGATACTCGGGTAAATATAATTCCTCGATTAAGTTTTGCGACAGCAAGATATTTTCCGGCGCGATCTCGGGATTCATTTTTATTTCCACATAGTGTTTGCGGTTGCCGAAACTTACGGAGGCAAATTTTAAGCCGCTAAGGCTAAACGCGGCCGCTGTTTGCGGATGGACGGCCAATACGGAATTTTGATTGACAGGGTTGGGTTTGATGGTGATAACCTGATTCATATTTTTGCTCCCGGTTGTAATTTTGCGAATTGAGTGAGTGATGCCGCATAAAGCAACGGATTATACCGGATTGACAGGTAAGTGTCCGTATTTATTTTTTTAAATCCCTTGAAACTTGGGAATACGTTCGCCTCAATAAGCCATAACTTTTGTTCGTTATCGACGGCGATGTCGATACCAAACTCCGCGAAGTGTTCCCCGGAAGTATCTAAATATAAACAAATTTTTTGGCAGAGTTCGTTGATCTGCTCCATTAATGATTCATTATCCTTAATGCCCGCTTGTTGTAAAGCTTCACCCAAGGATAAGGCGTAGCCTCCCCGGGAAATATTTGTTAGATAACCGTTATTCGAGACCCGGCATTCAATTCCGGCGCATCCCCACTTTCGATCCGCCCGTTTTTGCATAACTACTCTGATATCAAAAGGAGAATTGCCGATCCTGGACAATGGTATATACTTTTGAATCATGTATTTGTCGAATAAATCCGGATAGATGTTGAAAAAATTAAGAAAAAGATCGTCATTATACAGTTCGTAAATAATTGGATGGCGCGGCCGGAAATCAATCACTTTATATTTCGAATCAGTTTTTTCGATAACGCAGATCCCGCGTCCTCTTGATAAATGAACCGGCTTGAGAATTACCTTATGGTGAAGGTCGATGAATTGACGAAGCCGCTTATACTCAAGTGGATATTCGGTGGGAGGGAGATAGTTCCTTAATTCGCCGTTTTGTTTGATAAAATTAAATAATTCATCCTTGGTAAAACGGTACGAATTAAACAGTTTTCCTCCGGTATATTCAATCAACCGTTTAATCAGAACCGGTTCGGAATGAAAGTCCCGCCGGTAAATGACTTCCGGCAGCGGAAAATTTCCATATTCCCACAATGCCGTGTCATTATTATAGTAAAGGCCATAAACAGTATGATTTTCCCAATTGACGAGCTTGGGAGAAAAAGCGTAGATTAATCCGCCGACTTGATGATAGACGCCGAACCGGTCCGAATATTTAATCATATGCATTGGAGTGTAACGATGAGTGGCGTCGCCAAGCATCAGGCCGATAACCGGCCCTAAAGTTATATGGTAATCAGTAATTTTCAATTGATAAACCGGTGTTTCCGCAATCAGGAGTTCGTCCCGTAACTTGTCCGAGATTGTGATTCTAGCTGGTGTTTCAAACGAATTTCCATCCGGCGATCCCGGGTCATCCCGGCGTTCGATTCCAGCACGGGTTGAATTGCCGCCAAATTGGATCACGGTGGCCGGACCGCAATCCGAAGCTAAGAATTGCGGTAAATAGATTATTTTTTGGTCGTGATGAACAATCGCTATTTTTATCCACATAATCTCACTCTCGCCTTCCCTGCGTTGCAGTGATATCGTATAAGCATTTGACGATTATCTGACGATTATTTTATTCATTAAGTCCGCATATGACGCCAGCATTGAAGTTTTAACCAGGACAATCGCGTTTTGATCCAAAAATTGCTTGAGAATTTCATAGGTTTCGGCGGAGTCCTTACAATAAAAAACATTATTTTGGTCCATGCCGTTTTGTAATGCGCCTAAGCCGATTTGGGCAGTCCCGTCGCCAATGGCGATTAACCGGTCAATCCCAATACCGGCGGCTTTTTTACCGGTTTGATAATGGTATGCGGCACTTTGATTTCCTAACAGCGACATTTTACCTAAAACCGCGATCGTCTTTTTTCCTTGCGCCAGGGACTTTAAAAGTTCAAGCGCCGCCTCCGCGGATGTCGGATTAGTGGACCAGGTATCGTCAATAATGATGCTTCCGTTGATCCCTTCATTAAATTCAAAATGTTTTTCAACATTTTGAAACGATGACAGTCCGGCTCCGGCGGCTTCGATTTCTAAACCAATGGCGTGCGCCGCGGCAATTGCGGCAGTGGCGTTAGATACATTAAACTCGCCATATCCCGGCATTGTAAAATGATAAGTTTTATCCCGGTATTGCAGCAAAAATTTCAAGACGCCGTTTTCGTGGCTGATATCCGAAGCCTTAAAATGGGCGTGTTCTTTTAATCCAAAGTAGCAAATGTTTCCTCTGAATTTATGTAAATCGATTTTTTGAATATTTTCATCATCGGCATTCAATATTAGTGTTCCTTCATAACCCAAGCCTTCCAGGAATTCGGCTTTAGCCTCGATATAGGCGTTCAGATTCCCGAATCCCTGTAAATGGTCAATGCCAATATTTGTGATAACTCCCACCTGGGGTTTAAAATAACGGCAGGATGTCTTTAAGTCGCCGGGATAAGCGACTCCCATTTCATAAACAGCTGCCTCGGTACCGTCGTCGATGTCCAGTAAATATCCTAAATTACGAAATAAAGCGTTGTAACTTTTATAAGTTGTGTTTACCTTGCTAGTTCCGGCCAAAATATGTTTAATCATTTCCTTGGTGGTCGTTTTTCCGCAGGTTCCGGTAACGCCGATGACTGGAATTTTAAAGAGATTTCGATAGAATTCGACAAACTTCCAATATGCTTCATTGATGTCTTCCACCCGGATAATTGAAATATTGTCGGTTAGTCCGGCAAACTCGGCGGGTCTATCGGTTATAACGCCATATGGCCAATTTTTCCGGTATAAATCCGGATCGATAGATTTACTATGGTGTAAGTCAAAAAACAAAGTATCTTGTTTGATCCTTTTAGTCCCGGTAAAAATATCGCTAATGTACAGATTATCCGTTCCTTGTTCAATTGTTCCATTAATTGCCGCAATGATCGTCTTTAACGGTAATATTTTCATCGGAACCCTCGCCACATTTTTAATCTTCCGTGGTCCAATTCACCGTAGTACTATTCTAAAATAGAGATTCAATTCTTTGACCGGATTCCTTGCGGCTTTTACCGCGGGAAGCTTTATCGATTCCGCAATATCCTATGCGGTAACCGGTTTAGATGTTCTATGGTTTGTTCCCAATCATGAAAGACATACGGCATCCATCAGGATAAATAGCGATTATATAGTACTTAATCATTTACTTCTTCGTATAATGAATCAAAATCATCAGGAGGCGAGAGGTATTTGAAGACTTACAAGTTTAATATCGAAAACAGTTTGCTGGGAATCCGCGGAGAAATCGCCGGGTTAAACGTGGCGGAAGATCTTCGAAATAGTTTATTGGAAGATATCGATCTGGCCATTGAAAGTTTTAAAGAAAAAAATATTTTATCTACACTCAATTGTCTGGCGGTCCTTACCGTCAAATTGCAAACTCATGTTATTTTAGCGCGTTGCCGTTACTCGTTAATGGAGAAATTGTTGCCCGATATTCATGATTTGCAACAGACTCTGATTAAACTCCCGGTATGTGCCACCGGCCCTACCGGTCCGGTAGGGGCTACGGGAGCTACTGGAGCTACCGGGGCCGCTGGATTGGTAGGAATTCCCGGCGCTGAATATATGGGACCGGTAAGTCCGGCCGGAACAACGCCGGAAGGAAGGACAACAACCGTTGTTACAAGTTCGTATCCGGTTCCCGATATTTCAATTACGGAAAAAGTTTCGGTTAAACCGATTTTCATTGATTACAGTACCTATGTTGTGATTTATTGCAACTTATGCCGGAAAACAGGGAATCAAAAACAGGGAAATGGATGTTGCCGCTTACCGGTTCAGCCGAAACGATAATATTCAAACCTTTGGATAAAAATCAAGACTGCCTAAAAAAGGCAGTCTTGATTTTAGCAGTAAAATATAAAAGCTCCGGCTTCGGTAACCGGAGCTTTGGTTTACTTCGAGGTATTATATCCTGGTGACGTTCGCGGCTTGCATGCCTCGATCGCCTTTTACAATATCGAATTCAACCAGTTGGCCTTCACTTAAGGCCTTGTAGCCATCCATCTGGATCGCCGAGAAGTGCACAAAAACATCATCGCCGCCATCTCTTTCGATAAAACCGTAACCCTTTTCCGAATTAAACCACTTTACTTTTCCTTGCATAAATCGAATTCCTCCTACAAAAATCTGTGGTTGCTTTTTGCAAAACCACGAGGACTTAATTATAACACAGTAATATCCGAGTGTCAAATCAAAACATAAATAAAAGTAAGTTTTCAGTTAAAGATGTGAAGGTATTTGAAGTCCGATGTCTAATATTAATTTGCTTAAAAATATATTGACTTATACCTGAATCCGGCAAGTAACTTAAAAATCTTTCTAAATAGGGACTTGCCGGATTCAGTAGATAAACCCGATCCGGCAAATTTTTCTTTGTATTTCAAGAAAATTTAAAGGTACTTGCCGGATCGAGGTTAAAAGAAAGCAATTTAGTATTATGGTCAATGTTAATAATATTAATTTTATGAAATAGTGAAAAGTAGAGAGGAGAATGGATGATTATGGAGTTTTTTGATGCCGTTCAGCACCGGAGATCAATCCGCAAGTATCAAAACAAACCAATCTCGCCGGAAATATTGTCTAAACTTTACCAAGCCCTCCAGTCCGCCCCTTCCGCCAACAATCGTCAGCCCTATTGGTTTTATTTTATTTTCGATTTTGAAACACGCCGAGAGATTGTGACCAAAGCCTGTCATCAAGAGTTTATTATGGAAGCCCCGGTGATAATGGCAGCTTGTTGTGAGCCGGGGCATGCCTTTGACGCGGCAATTGCGGTCGATCATTTAGTACTGGCGGCAACCGATCAAGGCTTGGGCACTTGTTGGGTCGGTTGGTTCGAACGCGACGCAGTTAAAAAGATTTTAAAGCTGCCGGAGGCATCGGAGGTACCAATCCTGATCCCCATCGGGTATCCGGCGGAAGACCCGGAACCGCGGCCAAGAAAAACCGTGGCGGATATTGTAGTCACGGTTTAAACTCCTTTAATATGCTTGTAAATTTACGGTCATTTGCCGCGCGGCTTCATAAATGGCCTTTAATTTGTATTCTTTATTACGGCGGGTAATCCCGATTAAGTCGTATTTAACGCCCTTTAGATGATCGACGAACCGCTCCATATTGGCCAGGCAAGCAATACATCCGTTACCTGATCCTCCGGCAGCCGCGACACAAATCACGGGTTTCCCGGAGATAAATGGATCATCCTTTTTAAAAGCCTCACATCTTCGTAATCGATCGGTAAAGGTTTTCATCGATTCGCTCATGTCGGACCAATAAACCGGTGTAATCAAAACGAAGCCATCGCAATTTGGAAGCGCGGCATACAGTTTTTGAAAGTCATCTTTCGTCCCGCAAACATGTTGATCCCGGCATGATCCCCAACCTTCACCGCAAGCATGGCAGGCGCTAATTGTAAGATCGTTCAACCCGGTTATTGCAGTTTCCACTCCGCCGGCCATGGCGCCCAGCCGCGCCTGTTCTCCGCAAGACGCCGTTAAACCGTCCCGGTTCGGACTGCCGGTTATGATCATGATTTTCATATTGATTTTCCTCCATTTCTGATAAATTCTCCCGATACTTTTGATAACAAACGGGCTTTGGACCGGTCGTTGATGTCCGGCTTGGTGTCCAGGATTTTAAAAACCCGTTCCGCCCCGGCAAGTGAAGTTTAAATTGCTTCTATAATATTCCCGGTTTGGGTAATCGGCCCGTAAAACATTGATCCTTTCGAAGTATCCTGGATGTGATTTTAATAATTCGAGGCGAGTGGAGAAAAACCTTTTCGGATATATTAAAAGCCTTGTATAATGTCTGTCGTAATATCGAATTTAACTATATTCCGGTGAATATCATGTATTATCCGGTAATCAAATATAGGCAATGCAATGGTTCCGTAATCGGACTATTTTCCTGATACAGACCTAGTAAATAGCATTCCATTGCAAGCCACTCTTAAACGAAAGGGATTGCCATGAAGCAATTACGTTTTCATCTACTTGGCCTGGCACACATAGAAACTCGACCTGATAACTCAGCTTGCGCTTACACTCAAAAAATAGTAAAACTAGCTCGGATCATTAAGAGTCACGGCCATATGCTTTACTTTTACGGGATCGAGGGTTCGAAAGTGGAAGCCGATGAAATAATTCCGGTTTCCAGCACGGAAATTCTCAAGGAAACTTATGGTGATTATGATCGAGCCCGGGAGTTTTTCAAGCACGATCCCCGGGATTTGGCGCACCGGACCTTTAATCAAAACGCCATCACGGAGATTAATGAACGTAAACAACCGAATGATCTGTTGTTATGTCCCATGGGCAACTATCAAAAACCGATTGCGGATGTGGTCCGGCTATTGACGATAGAGTCGGGAATCGGTTATACCGGAGTGTTTACGGCTTTCCGGGTGTTTGAATCATATGCCTGGATGCATTATGTATACGGATTGCTGCGGCAGGACGATGGAATATGGTATGACGCGGTAATTCCCAATTATTTCGACGTGGAGGACTTTCCGTATCAACCTGTCAAGCAGGATTATTTACTTTACTTCGGCCGGATTATTTCCCGGAAAGGAGTCCAAGTAGCGTCCGATGCCGCTAAAGCCACCGGTAATCGGTTGTATATTGTCGGTCAAGGGGTGCTTGATAATCCGGCGGAAGGTTTGTCGCTGGGATCGGAAAAACATATTAAATATTTTCCGGCGGTTGGTCCCGGGGAACGGGCGCAACTACTGGGAAACGCTAAAGCGGTCCTAATGCCGACCTATTATTTGGAACCGTTCGGGGGGGTAAATGTTGAGGCGCAATTATGCGGCACACCGGTCATTACCAGTGACTGGGGAGCATTCCCGGAAACGGTTTTGCACGGAATTACCGGGTTCCGGTGCCGGGTTTTTGAGGAATTTTGTTGGGCCATTAACAATATTCATTGCATTAAGCCAATAAAATGCCGGCAATGGGCCGTAAAAAATTATTCCCTGGAAAGAATAGGCCGGATGTATGAAGAGTATTTTCAACGGATCAATAAACTCTTCGACCAAGGATGGTATCAGCCCAATGAGGAACGGAACGAATTGGAATGGTTAAACCGGTATTTCCCGGCAACCAAAAATTTATATTATGCTCGAATTTAAAACAGTGGATAAAAACTTTATTTTAAGGGTACACGTATGTCTGTGAGCATACGGTTTCTAGTAAATATCCGCTACCACCTTGGCGGTAAAATCCAACACCGGTTTTGTCTTTTGAAAATCGTTTTCCGTAAGCAGGTTAAAATAATCTTTGAGCAATCCGGCGAATTTGGTTCCCGGGTATTTGGCGATGGAGAATTGATAGCTTTGATAAAACCACTTATTTAACCGGTTGGTTTGACGGTCGAAGGCCGGTGTATCATCCATTCCCATCAAGTAAGCCGCCAGGTATCTGTGGCCTAATTCATGTACTTCATTGCGCCATATAAACCCCGGGTTTTTTCCAAGCCAGGTTTCGATGGCGGCGATTCGACGTCCCAAAGCGTCCGGACTGATCCGGAGAGTCGTGCCTTCCGTAAAATGCCGGGCAGTCTCCCGGGCCATGATCCGTAAATATTCGGCGACCGGCCGGGAACAATACCCGCCAAAGCGGGCTGAGATAGCTAGGTAGTCAATCTCCGGATAAATAATTTCTCCGGCCGAAGATAAAATAAACCCATCGGTACGAATATTCCGCACTAATTCCTGAATGTTTATTTCCCTGATTTTTCGCCATTGGTTCAAATCCTGAGCATTATAATTATTGAGTTTTGGGTTTGCGGCGCCGGAAAGAAGTTGTCGCTCGTATGTTTTTAGATACTCTTTTTGAAGGGCAATCAATCGCAAAATCTTTTTATCAACCCCGGCCATCTTTAGCCATCCGGCATTGGCTGTCAGGAAGCCAAGCAAACTCCCGGGCGCAATCCGCTTCCGGCGGTAATCCGTTGCCGGCAATCCGGGACCGGCGCCGGTTTTTATGAGGAGCGCCTCAACTCCCGCTAATGGAAAGACCGGGATTAATAAAATATTAAAAATCATATATTTCAACCTAAAATAATTCATTAGCGCCTCTACTATTGATATGTTGATTATATTGTATATTAAGGCAATGATTAGGAGAAGTGAAAAAAGATGGAAATAGAAGAACTTTTTTTATAATTATTTAATATTCGCAGTAAATCGGTGGAAAATCGAGCAAACTACCGATAACTTTTATCAGCAAGGTAAAATCATGGTTAATTTTTTCGGTAAAATAGTGTATTATGTTAAACGGATATGTAAATCCTCTAAATTACCTTATTACTCTGTAACTGGTCTTCATTCTTCCAAGTATTCACGAACCTCACCAAATTAATTTCAACATCTACCAATTTCTGTTCCAAATTGAATTGCTTTATCGAATAACAGGAACAGGGAATGTTTTTGGGACCTTAATTTTACATCAATTAGTCAAGCCCTTATTGATTTTGAAGTTACACTCAAATTTTAAATATTGCTCATCAGCCGAAAAGAAAATTAATATATATCAATTAAATAACGGAGGTGGGAGCAAAAGACCGGCATAATTTACACAAACAATAAAAAAGAAAGAGGTAGTGGTAATGAAGAAGGAATTTTTGGAATCGATGAAACTTTTTTGTACGATTAAACATGCTTTTATTGAAGTTAAACAAGAATTTGTCGAGATTTACAACCGATCAAGTTTGGTTTATAGCAAAAAAGGGAACCGGATTTGTTCAAAGGGAGAGTATTGCGCAGCGCTTCACATTAAATGCATTTATGCCAATGATCCGCAAGGAATTTCTCCCCTGCGGGATATATCATAATGAAATAAACCATCCATACTCAAGTAATTTCATTATTTGAATATCCACGAACCGCTTCTTTAGGCCGTTATTTATCCTAACACGCTTACACTCACCGGTTAAAACACTAATTTGTATAATCTCAACATGCACAGGGATTGATATTTATACATCTAAAATTTGTTATTATCGCTAAATTTAACTTTTACTTCAATTTCTATCTTGACTTAGACACTTCCTTCCTGTATAATTAAAATTCCCCTGCGTGTTTTATCTGTAATGCCCGGCGTTTATGCAACCGGCGCGCGTTCCGTGAAAAACAGTCGTGAATATACACATTTTTAAGCAATCATACCGCTTTTATTAATGCATGCACCTATTTCTAAAAGTTTGCTTTTTTGGGCAAATTTCAAGTTGTATTTAACCGGAGGATAGCGGATGGCCTTTAAATGGGTTTGGAACCAGTTAAAAGGATACCGGTTGCGGATGATGCTTGGTTTACTTATGACGCTTTGCGCCGCATCGCTGGTTACGGTTAACCCTTACTTGTCCGGTATAATTGTCGATCAAGTGATTATTGGTAAAAAGTATGAACTATTGTTCGCGTTTCTGGGAATAATGGGCGCCGTTACTTTGTTTAGGGCCATAATTCGTTATTTCTTTCAGATACTCTTCGAAAGTGTTTCCCAAGACCTACTGTTTAATATCCGGGTAAAAATCTATTCCAGGCTTCAGGAGCTCGATTTTGATTTTTTTGATAAGACTCGTACCGGCGATATTATGAATCGAATTACCTATGATACGGATACGGTAAGACATTTTGCCGCCTGGGTCGTTTATAATAGCTTTGAAAACCTGATAGTCTTCATTTTGGCAACCGGAATGCTTTTTTGGATCAATTGGTTACTGGCGTTGATTTTAGTAACTGTTACTCCAATTACCGCTTTTTTTGCATTCCGGCTGGCGCAGGAAGTGAAACCGACTTTCTTTGCCGTCCGGGAACAGCTATCCCAATTAAATTCGGTGGTCCAGGAAAATATCAGCGGTAACCGGGTAGTGAAAGCCTTTGCCAAAGAAAATTACGAGATTTGGAAATTTACCAGGGAGAATCAAGCATTCAAACAAAAAAACCTGGATTCGGCTAAAGTATGGGAAAAGTATTTACCGGTTTTAGATTCAATGGCGGGAGTATTGATCGTGATCATTATCCTTGCCGGAGGAATTATGGTCATCAAAGGTTTATTGACAATGGGCCAGTTAGTGGCATTTAACAGTTTTATCTGGGCGTTGACCAACCCAATCCGGATGTCCGGCTGGTTGATCAATGATACCCAAAGGTTTGCGGCGTCCGCGGAAAAAATTATCGCTTTATTGGGAATCGAACCGAAAATTAAAGGGTCAGGTTCACCGGTAAAGCAAGATCGAATTAAGGGACTGATTGAATTTCGTAACGCAAGTTTCAGCTATGGCGAGGAAGAGGTGCTTGAAAACGTCAATCTTAAAGTCGAACCCGGTCAAACTATTGCGATTATCGGACCTACCGGTTCAGGAAAGTCTACTTTAATAAATCTAATTTGCCGGTTTTATGATTGCACCTCCGGAGAGTTGTTGATTGATGGGATTAACATTCGGGATTACGAACTTAAAAATTTACGAAATAATATCGCGGTCGCCATGCAAGATATCTTTTTATTTTCGGATACCATCGAGGGCAATATTGCTTATGGCGTACCGGATGCAGCGTTAAACGATATCATAAACGCCGCCGAAGTTGCCGGCGCGGGCGAATTTATCACCAGTTTTCCGGACGGTTACGATACCATCATCGGAGAACGGGGCGTAGGCCTTTCCGGTGGCCAAAAACAGCGAATCTCTCTGGCAAGAGCTTTATTGAAGAACCCCTCCATTCTGATCCTGGATGATATAACCTCCAGTGTGGATCTGGAAACCGAAGATCTTATTCATAAAAATTTAAACGCACTTTATGGTAAAAGAACCACGTTGATTGTTGCCCATCGTATTTCGTCGGTGAAAAACGCCGATTTGATTATCGTTTTGGATCACGGTAACATTATTGAACAGGGAAATCATCACGAATTGATCAATAAAAAAGGTTATTATTACAATGTATTTGTAAACCAGTACGGCGATTTTGATAATATCCGTGGAACAGAGGCGGGATAAGTGGCCAGAAACAAGTTTGACATCGATGAGGAACTCGAAACCCAGTTTAACATCGAGCATTTGAAAAGGCTGATGGTGTATATCAAACCCTATCGTCAAGCGATTGTGGTTACGGTATTACTCATGATTGTAGCCAGTGTCGCGAATCTGCTGGGACCTTATCTTACCAAGATTGCCATTGATGATAAAATTCCTAAAAGTGACATATCCGGTCTGATTCTGTTAGCCGGAATTTATCTGGCGGCGTTGACGATTAACGCGATTTGTGTAAAGTATCGGATCCGTTCAATGACGGAGATCGGCCAAAACGTAGTCCGGAATATCCGGCTGGATTTGTTCGCGCACCTTCAGAAACTGCCGTTCTCTTATTATGACAGCCGCCCTCATGGAAAGATTCTGGTAAGAGTTATTAATTATGTTAATTCATTAAGCGATTTGCTCTCCAATGGGCTGATCAACTTGATTACCGATCTGTTCAGCCTGGTGGTAATTGTTGTCTTTATGTTTATTGTGGATGTCAAACTTACCCTGGTTTGCATGGCCGGATTACCGGTGCTTTTTTTAACGGTTATGGTTGTTAAAAATGCCCAACGGAAAGCAGCCCAGGTGTTAAGCAGGAAGCAATCCAATTTGACCGCCTATATTCATGAAAGCATTTGTGGTATGAAGGTAACCCAGTCATTTGCCAGAGAAGCTGAAAATCTCAGGATTTTTAAAGAGTTGGGATGGATATATCGTAAGGCCTGGATGCACTTTGTGAAGATTGTATTCTTGCTTTGGCCGATTATCGATAATATTTCGGTCGCCACCATTTGTACCGTATATATCGTGGGTATAGGCTGGATTGGTCAAGGGGTTACCGTGGGAGTGTTGGTGGCTTTTGTGGGGTATATCTGGCGGTTTTGGCAGCCGATAACGAATATCGGTAATTTTTATAATAATATTATTAACGCTATGGCTTACTTGGAAAGAATTTTTGAGACCATGGATGAAAAACCCGCCGTCGTCAACTTGCCGGAAGCCATTGAAATTCCCGAAATCAAAGGTGATGTCGAATTTAAAAACGTAAGTTTTCAATACGACGAAGGGGATCAAGTCCTTCATAACGTTAGTTTTAAGGTAAACCAAGGTGAGACGATTGCCTTGGTTGGGCCGACGGGGGCGGGCAAGACAACTATTATTAGTCTAATCAGCCGGTTTTACAATATCGAAATGGGCGCGATTTATATCGACGGCTTGGATGTGAGTCGTGTGACTTTGGAGTCTTTGCGTGGGCAAATGGGTATAATGCTTCAGGATACCTTTATTTTCTCAGGCACTATTATCGATAATATCCGCTACGGAAGGCTGGAAGCGACTGACGATCAAATAATCGAAGCGGCTAAAGCCGTCAAGGCTCATGAGTTTATCATGGGATTAAAGAATGGTTACCAGACCCAGGTAAACGAGAGAGGCTCCAGATTATCGGTGGGGCAACGGCAATTGATATCATTTGCAAGAGCATTACTAGCCGATCCCCGGATCTTGATTTTGGATGAAGCGACCTCCAGTATTGATTCCAAGACTGAGTTGGTGCTCCAGGAAGGCCTGGAAATACTTTTAAAAGGGAGGACATCATTCATTATCGCCCACCGGTTATCTACTATTAAAAACGCTACCCGGATCATGTATATCGATAATGGTGAAATTATTGAGCAAGGAACCCATGCCGAACTGCTAAGCCAAAAAGGCGCCTATTGGAAACTTTATATGGCACAGTTTCGCTTTTTAGAGGCCGGATAATCAATTATGCGGTAACGGCGGTTGGAATATTAACTATTTAATTTCTAGTAAAAAATTACCAAATACTTAGGTATAAAAACAGATAGTGGAGAAAGGCACACCCGTTATTAAACTAAACGGGTGTGTCTTTCTTTACAGAAATTGTTTGTGATTATTTATGTGAACTATAATATCAAATTTGTCAAGCTTTTTTTTTATGATTTTTAATTAAAAGCACTAAAAAATAAGTTGCGAGTAAAATGAATGTAAATTATAATTAAATTACTATTTAATAAAATGTTGAGGTTAACATTTTACGATCAGTGGAAAAAGTATCAGATATTGGGTATTTATTAAACCATCTTTGAAATTATTAGTCTTTAAAATTATCAATAGAAATGGGTTTTCAAATAAATGTAAACGTTTTAGAGAATAGCAAACAAACATACATAATGGGTTTGAAAGGAGGGGATGGCTACATAAGAAACTTGAATTGGTAACTCGTATTGGTTCGAAAATAGAAAGGAGGATAATATGAATGAGAAAGTTCAGAACGGTAATTAGTTGTTTATTTATCGCAACGCTTC
>JBJKPO010000357.1:0-3986 GCA_046706235.1 Bacillota bacterium
GGTATAGTTAAGCAACTGCCGGTATTTCGGGAAATTATCGGAGACCGGATCTTGTTCATTGATGAGGCTCACGGCGGCCATTTCGGCTGGATGGGTTTTTCCGGTTACGATGCCCATTGCGTTGCGGATATTTGGGTCCACGGCGTCCATAAAACGCTTGGATCATTCACTCAAACCGGGATACTTCATATTAAGGGACGGAGAATAAATCAGGCACGGGTAAAAGACGGTTTGGATTTAATTACTACCACCAGTCCTTCTTATATTTTGTTAGCATCGCTTGATTCCACCAGGCGTTGGTTATCCGGCGGGGGTGCCCGGATGTTTAAGGATAATCTCCCCGTCATTCGAGAGTTTACCGACAGACTCGATAACATTACCGGGTTTGAAGTATTAACCGGGGTAAAGTTAAAAGAACCGGATCGGATGATCGATCCTTGGAAAATATGTATCCGGTTTCAGGCAACCGGAATCACCGGGTACCAGGCGGAAACCATATTACGGGAACGATACCGGATTCAAGCGGAATATGCGGATCTAACCCAGGTAACCTTTTTGGTGGCGCCCTGGCAAGCAAAGCAAGATTTGCGGCAACTTGAATCGGCGCTTACCGGACTTTCGAAAATCGAACATGACGGGATTACTAATTTATCTAAAATGTTAACCGGATTAAACATCCCGGATAATTTTTGGAAAAACACTTCAAACTCAATTCCACCTTTAATGATGCGGCCAAGTGACGCCTGGGCGGGACCGGGCGCCTTGGTGCCATTGGAACAGGCCATTGGCCGGATTTCAGCCTCAATCATTTCTCCCTATCCTCCCGGGATTCCTTTAATTGCACCGGGCGAATTGATTCGGGAAGACGAGGTTCAATACATTCGGATGATTCTGAAAAGCCAGGGAATGGTATCAGGAATTGGCCCCGGCGGAACAGTCCGGGCTACAGTGGATAAATAATCAGGCAGGATAAGGAACAAATGCGGCAATCAGGATTTTTTATAACTTTGGAGGGAGCCGACGGTTGCGGTAAGTCAACTCAGGCTAAGTTATTAACGAATTATCTAAGGGATTCGGGGCAGGAAGTTTTATTGACCCGGGAACCCGGGGGGACTCCCTTGGCCGAAGAAATTCGAAAGGTAATACTTACTCCAAGTTTAGAACCGTTGGATGAGACGGCTGAAATACTACTTTATGCCGCTTCACGGGCTCAACATGTAAATCATTTAATTAGACCAGCCCTTGCCGCGGGTAAAGTCGTGATTTGCGAACGTTTTATTGATTCAAGCCTGGCCTACCAAGGCTATGGTCTGGGACTGGACTTGGAAACCATTCGCGGAATAAACCGGATCGCGGCCGGCAATCTTGAACCCGATTTGACTTTTTTATTCGACATGGAAACCAGGCTTTGCCGGGAACGAATCAATAACCGCCCCGAGACCGAGATTGACCGGATTGAAGCCCGTGACGCCGTTTTTCATGAAAAAGTCAGACAGGGTTTTTGGGATTTGGCTTATGAGACTCCCAGAATTGTTTTAATTGAAGTTTCCGGTAAAAGTATCGCCGAAGTACAACAGATAATGATTGAGACCCTTTTTAAACGCTGGAATGTTACCGGAAGAGAGTGTATAGACAATTATTCATAAAAAGTTTGTTTGAAGATAAGTTTTACCGAATAATTTTAAATTGTAGCGATGCTACAATACGCGATAAAAAGGAAGGTGTATTCGGATGAGGCTGGTTATTGCGATGATTCAGGATCAGGATGTTAATAAATTGTTGGGAATTTTGACCGAACATGGATATCTCGCTACCAAACTAGCCAGTACCGGCGGATTTTTACGCCAGGGAAACACTACGTTATTGATTGGCGTAGCTGATAATCAAGTCGCCGAAGTTACGGGATTGATCAAAAACGCTTGTCATTCTCGCAAACAACTGGTTACTCCAATGGCATCAGTCGATCGGACCATGAATAATTATATGCCGAATCCGGTGGAGGTTTCGGTGGGCGGAGCAACCATCTTTGTGGTTGATGTCCTGGATTTCGCGAAAGTCTGATCTTTCTTGCGTTTACAATCGATAATCGCGATCGTATGATTGATTGTATGAATGGAGGGAGTTCGAATGGAGATTAAACCGGCCGGCTCCAAAATAATGAACCAGCCGTCCGAATTACCGGGGCGGGCTTCGGTTGGCGGCGCCCGGGATCTTTCTTTTTCGGAAACGTTGCAGGATTCCGATGCGAAACGGCGCCATGAGGTTTGCACTAATCTTTTAGAGCAAATCGACACTCAAAGCGCGGAATTAAAAAAGGGCGCGACACCCGCCGGTATTAAACGCTACCGCAAGTTAGTACAAGCTTTCATGAAAGAAGCGTTAGGCCGGTCATACTCGTTAAATCAGGAGTCGCATTGGGATCGCTCCGGGAATCGGAAAGTTATGGTAACGGTAAAACGAATCAACCAATCGCTGGAGGAAATAACGGAAGCATTGTTAAATAAAGAAAAAAAGCATATCGATTTAGTGGCAAAACTGGATGAGATTCGAGGGTTATTGATCGATTTATATTTTTAAACCGGTTTTAGGAGGTTTCATTTGGGCTTTGCGGAGATTATCGGTCATAAAGATATTATTCAAGCCTTGGACAAGGCATTACTGGAACAAAAAGTGGGACACGCCTATCTTTTTTTGGGGCCTCCGGGGATCGGGAAAAAAACTTTAGCCGTGGCGTTTGCAAACAGACTACTCTGTGAGAACCGGCCGGAGACCGAATGCGGCGGATGCCGGTCTTGTATTCTATTTAAAGCGGGAACGCATCCTGATTTCAACACCATCGCTCCGAGCGGGAGTTCGGTTAAAATCGATCAGTTGCGGGAATTACAGCGGAGTTCTTATTTTCGTCCCCTTACCGGAGTTTATAAAGTATTTTTTTTCCCCGACGCCGAACAGCTAACCGAAGCCGCCGCCAATAGTTTTTTAAAATTACTGGAAGATCCCCCGGCGGGAGTTGTCTTTTTATTTATAGCGGTTCGTAGTGATCGAATTTTGGCAACCATTCGCTCCCGATGTCAGGTTTATAATTTATTTCCGGTACCCAGCGAGGAAATTAATCTTTGGTTGCGGGATCAAGGGATTGAAGCGGAGGAAGCCTTACATCGCAGCCAAAATTGTAATGGAATACCTGGAAAAGCTTTAGGTTTAAAAAAAGCTCCGGTTGAACCGGAATTGATTGAATTAAAAAAGATCCTGGATCAGGGCTTGCTGCCACAATTAAAGTTTACCAATGATCTGGAAAAGAAGGAACGGCGGGATATTTTGAATCTGATTAATGATTGGGAAAGTCAAACGCGGCAAGATTTAATTCATACTTCAAATTGGGATTTACCGGATGGGAAGGATGTTAATCTGGATGGTCAGCTTTACATTTTGGAAAAACTGGCTCAAGCCAAAGTGATGATCGAGAACAACGTAAATCCGCGGTTAGTATTGGAAGAGTTTTTTTTAAGCATCGCCGTACAAAGTTACAGTGGTTGGTAGAATAAAAAAATTGCGGCTTCACGCGCCTTTAGGCGAGTTGATTTGCCGGTTAACAAGGGGCATGATTAATGTGTATGAAGTAGTTGGAGTGCGTTTTAAACAGGCGGGCAAGATTTATTATTTCGATCCGGCCGGCTTGACGTTGAAAACGGGTCAAAATGTTATTGTGGAAACCATCAGGGGTATCGAGTTCGGACAGGTGATGGTGGAAAACAGGCTGGTACCCGCTGAAAAAGTTAATTTACCTTTAAAAAAAGTTTTACGCCTGGCCACCCCGGGGGATGAAGTTCAATTGCATGAGAACACTGAGAAAGAAAAAAAGGCCTTTGATATCTGCCTGCAAAAGATTGAGCAGCATCACCTGGTAATGAAATTGGTGGATGTGGAATATACCTTTGATCGTAGTAAAATCATTTTTTACTTCACGGCCGATGGCCGGATTGATT
>JBJKPO010000358.1:0-2508 GCA_046706235.1 Bacillota bacterium
TGATCCGGGGAAATAATTTATGCTTACCCAGAGTAATCCCTACAAAAAAAGCAGCGGAGTCATTAGCCCATGTAACTCCCAAGGCAAACAACAAGTAAAACAGCCCATCCGGTAAAAATCTTAACAATAAGATATATGCAAACATAAACCCAATATAGACCGTGCCGAACAGATTTACGGCGGCATTCACCAACCCCCGCTCCGGATCGCCCCGAAATAGTTCAAGGGCAAGCGTGGTAAAAAAAGCTAAAATCAATATAACCGCAAAAAAACGGTCCGTGTCAATCAAAATACCGGGTTTAAAAGTATATTTCCAATAAATAAATCCGAGTAACAGTAATGAAAAAACTAAAATTACCTCGGTTTGCGGTCTTAGATTTTGTTTCTTCAATAGTAATACATATTCAAATACCGAAAGCGTGGTTAAAAAAGCAATCACCAGTGTATAAATCCATCCGCCGAACCAAATTACCAAAAAAGCTCCGGCCGCCGCCAATAATCCCCATAAAATTCGTTTTGCCATTACTCCGATATATCCTCCTCAATCCTGCCGAAACGGCGTTTCCGGTTTCCATAATCATGGAAAGCCTTAAGTAATTCCTTTTTCCCAAAATCAGGCCAAAATAGTTTTGAAAAATAAAATTCGGAATAAGCTATCTGCCAAATTAGAAAATTACTAATTCGAAATTCGCCTCCCGGTTTAATCAACAAATCCGGATCGGGTTGATCCCTCGTAAAAAGGTATTTCGATAATTCAGTTTCGGTAATTTGTTCCGGAACAAGCTCTCCTTTTAAGACTCTCCCGGCGATCCCCTTAGCCGCGGCGACTAATTCCGCCCTACCTCCGTAGTTAATCGCAATATTTAAAATAAGAGCTTGGTTATTTCCGGTTAATTGTTCACTCTCCTCCATTAACCGAACTAATGAAGGGTTCAGCCCTTCCCTGATACCGATAAACTTGATTTGAATTCCATGCTGGTGTAATTTCGCAATTTCCCTGGTAAGCGCTTCTTCGAACAGTTTCATCAAAAAATCAACTTCACCGGCTGGACGGCGCCAGTTTTCAGTTGAAAAAGCGAACAAAGTCAAGTGCTTTACGCCAACCTCAATACAAGTCTCCACTGCATCCCGCACTCTTTCCATTCCGGCGCGATGACCGACCGAACGAGGCAGTCCGCGAGATTTTGCCCATCGTCCATTCCCATCCATAATAATGGCCACATGTTTTGGAACTTTAAGAAGGGTCTGGTTTTTTTTATGTTTGAATGCTTTAACCCGTTGCAATAACCGCAAATTAATAAACAACCCCGTAGTTTTGACCTATTTTTGTAATACTTCCATAATTTCCTTGCCTTTCAATTCCACCAGCAAATCAATTTCGTGAATATACTTGTCGGTAAGTTTTTGAACATCATCCAAACCCTTTTTACTTTCATCTTCGGAAACCTTGCCGTCTTTTTCCAATGCTTTGATCTTGTCGTTAGAGTCGCGCCTTAAGTTACGGATTGCGATTTTCTTTTCTTCGGCTTCTTTCTTTACTAATTTTACCAATTCCTTGCGCCGTTCCTCGGTCAATTGCGGGATCGGTAATCGGATTACATTGCCGTCATTGATCGGATTCAAACCCAAATCAGCCTTTAAGATAGCTTTTTCAACCGCTCCCAAACTTGTTTTATCCCATGGTTGCACCACTAACATTCGGGATTCGGGAGTAGAAATACTGGCGATTTGATTTACCGGGGTCGGGGTCCCGTAATAATCGACCATTACCCGATCCAATATTCCTGGATTGGCCCTTCCGGTGCGGACTCCTTGAAACTCGTGCTTAGTAGCCTCAATAGTACCTTTCATATGATTTTCGGTTTCTTTCAGAACATCTTTAATCATTCATCTTCCCCCCTAACAAATGTGCCGACTTTCTCTCCCAAAATCACGCGCTTAATATTTCCCACTTGGTTTAAATTAAACACTACAATCGGAATATGATTTTCCATGCATAAAGAGGTTGCCGTGGAATCCATCACCCTTAATCTTTGCTGCAATACTTCCATGAAATTTAAGTCATCAAATCGAACCGCTCCCGGATCTTCCTTGGGATCGGCGTTATAAACGCCATCGACTTTTTTAGCCATGAGAATAATTTCCGCCTCGATCTCCGCCGCCCGTAAAGCAGCGGTGGTATCCGTTGAAAAATACGGATTCCCGGTGCCCGCGCCAAAAATAACCACCCGGCCTTTTTCCAGGTGCCTTACAGCCCGGCGTTTGATATAAGGTTCCGCTATTTGACGCATTTCAATAGCAGTTTGAACCCGGGTATCAATTCCCAATTTTTCAAAAGAATCTTGTAATGCCAATGAATTAATTACCGTAGCCAACATCCCCATATAATCCGATGTTGATCGATCGAGTCCGGCATGACTGCCGATAGCCCCACGCCAAAAGTTGCCTCCTCCCACCACGACCGCAACCTGGACTCCCATGTCAACAATTTCCTTAGTCTGTTCCGCA
>JBJKPO010000359.1:0-2894 GCA_046706235.1 Bacillota bacterium
CGGTGATTAATGAGTTCTGAGTTTTAAGTTTTGAGTTATGAGTTAACTGACCTTTGACATTTGACTGAATTCACACAAACAGTGAAAGTTTAGACTGCAGGGCATTTTTAAGGAAGGCGTCAACACCGGCGATTTCCAGCCGGTCATAATCGATCAGTTCCGCTTTAGTGATTCCCAGTAGTTTTAACGATGCTTCGCAAGCAATAAAACGGACCTTGCGTTCCATTGCCATTTTAAATAAATCCTGGGCAGTCTGGCCGTCCTTTTGACGGATTAGTATTTTCATAAGCCGGGGCCCAAATCCCAGGAAGTTCATTTTGGAAAGGCCGATTCGGGAAATTCCCAAGGGCATCATTCGTTTGAAGAGATTTTCCAGCGGATGTTTGCCGTAAATAAATTTATTTCGCAGCAGGCTTATACCCCAAAAGGTAAAAAAAATACTGACATCCAGGCCGTTTCCGGCCGCACCGTTGGCAAGAGTCAAGGCGGCCAGGGCCTTGTCAAAATCGCCGCTGAATAAAATCATACTTAATTTTTGACTGGCGGGATTGGGTTCCATTTTTCCTCCGGTAATTTAATTAAATTCCGGTTTTATATGTTATTTTTCAATATTAACCGGGAAATATAAAAGCGACTTTAGTGTCGACTTTAGTTTAACCCCACTGGTGGTTCTTTATTTACGCGATTCTTTGGATTAGGAGACATAGTTCCCTTTTCGTACCTTTCGTTATTTCGTGGTTCAAATACTATCTTAATAATCATTTATATGGTTAGGACAAGGATAAATCAACATGAATAATGGGGAAGCCGGACTTGATTTACGGATTGAGACGCGGTTGGATCTGACGAATAAACCAAGTTTTGATAGCATTTTACGCGGATTACAGCCTGAAATTTCCGATCTAACTTTTACCAATCTTTTTATATGGCAGCATAGTTATGGTTTACGGCCAATTTACCTGCCTGATCTTAATTATTGGCTACTACTCGCCACACCGCCGAATAAAAAATGGCGGCAGTTTTTTTTACCACCGGCCGGTGATTGGTCTAATCTTCCCAAATTAAGCAAGGCTTTGGAGTTAATGGACAAAATATCGGAAACCGAGGGCAGCAAACTGTGGTTACGAAGGATTCCCGTCCGGTTAGTTCAAGCACTGCAAGAGATTGATCCCGGTTTGGTTTTTATCGAAGACCGCCGGACTTTTGATTATATTTACCGGTCCCGGGATTTAATTAGACTCGAGGGACGAAAATATCACGCTAAACGAAATCATTTACACCAATTTGAACGTAAATATGACTGGGAATACCAGCGGATTGACCGGACGGCGCTTGAAGAGTGCCTGGCGTTGGATGCTGAATGGTTCAATATCAAGGATGCTTTTTCCCGCAAATGTTCCGATGAGGAAAAAGCGATGGCAATGGTAATGAATAACTATGAAAAGCTGGGAGTCAACGGTGGAGTTATCCGGGTTGACGGTAAAATTCAAGCGATTGCGGTCGGGGAGCGGTTGAAAGACGATACCGCCGTGATTCATATTGAAAAGGCCAATATTGATTACGACGGCATCTATGCCGTCATTAACCGGCAATTTGCCGCCGATTTCGGCGCTAACTTTTTATTCATTAACCGGGAAGAAGATCTGGGAATCGAAGGATTAAGAAAGGCGAAACTTTCCTACCAACCGGTAAGGATGATTGAGAAGTTCAGCGGAGAGAGAAATGGTGATAAAGCTGGCGGTCATTGAAATATTAACTTGTGCCCCTAAAAAACTGGGTGTACAATGAATATAAATCATGAATGGTTTTAATTTAATTGGGTTTGGCATTTTAAAATAACAGGAGGTTAACACAATGTACGGAAAGATTGTTTGGTGGTTATTACTAACTATGGCGCTGATATTTCTTTTTTCCACCGCGAGTTTTTCATTTGAGGAAACCGGCATCCCTTCCGTAGCTTGGAGCAGGGATATAAATGCGGGGGGATTTTTAGACGGGGCCCCGATTGGTGGATTGGGGGCGGGTACGATAACTTGGCGTTTTGATGGAAATTTTTATAAGGGACGTTTGGATATCGGTTTTGATGACTATACCGTGGATGATAATTGTGGATTTTATATGTATCAAAAAACGTCTCAACGAAAGGTTTTTGCTAAAAAATTGACCGGTGATGATTTGGGTTCGGGACAAGCCACTTATTATGCCTTGTTTCCCAAGTCATGGGTCGACTACTCCGGTGATCTATTTACTTGTAAAGCCAAGGTTACCCAGTTTAGTCCGGTCATCCCCGGTGATTACCAGCGAACCAGTTACCCGGTAGGGATTTACAAATGGGAAATAACCAATCCCACTGATAAAGCCTGTGAAGTGGCGATCATGTTTACCTGGAATAATAACTTTGCCGGAGTTTCCGCTGAAGCGGTTAAGACCGGAGATTATATTGGGTTAAAGCTGAAACGGGAAGGCACGCAAAATGCCGAGGAAGAAACCGAAGGAGAATTTACCCTGGCAACCCGGCAATCGAACGGGATTACGGTAACTTACGCTTCGGCTAACGATATCAAGAAGCTTCAAAAAGATTTTAACAAAGATGGTTTGTTAAAAACGAGAATCAAAAAAAGTCCGCTTGGCGGGATTGCATTTAAGACGATGGTTGAGCCGGGACAAACCGTAACAGTCCCGATTATACTGGCATGGGATATTCCGATTGCCCAATTTGGACTGGGTGGAAATAAATGGTATAAACGATATACCCGTTTTTTTGGCCGAAGCGGTCTTAACTCCTGGAACATTGCCCGGGAAGCGTTGGAAAATTATACGGTTTGGGAAAAAGCCATTGATGAATGGCAAAATGAAATAATCAAAAATAATACATACCCCGATTGGTTGAAAAC
>JBJKPO010000360.1:0-2373 GCA_046706235.1 Bacillota bacterium
CCCATGGAGAAGATGAAGTCTTATGCGATGCTGTGAGTCAATTCTGAAGAGCTAGGTGCGGGAAATCCGCACGCCTAGTTCTGTGGGGGTCTGGGCTGCGCAAAGCGCAGCCCTTCTACCCGGAGAAGGTGGGAGGTTTACCTCCCACCGACCTACTCTACGACTAGACATCTTTTCTAACAAAGATCTTTTACGAATGAATTATTTACGGAGGTTGATTTAAGTGGCGGATCATTATTATTCGACCCGGCCGTTGTCGGAGCATGATTTTAAAGAAATTGAAGTTGAATTGTTAGGTATCCGGCTTCATTTTGATACCGATGCCGGAGTTTTTTCAAAAAAACGGATTGATCCCGGCACGGAGCTTTTAATTAAATCATTACCTTTATCTACCGATTTGCATAGTATTTTTGACTTGGGTTGCGGGTATGGACCAATTGGATTGACGATTGCTAAACTCCTGCCGGGGGCCACGGTTTATATGAGTGATATTAACGAACGGGCCGTGGAATTGGCAAAGAAAAACGCGGCGAAAAATGGGATTAACAATGTGGAAATAAAAGCGGGTGAGGGATTTTTACCGTTTATTAATCAATCGTTCGATCTGATCGCAACCAATCCGCCGATTCGCGCCGGGAAAAAAAATATTTACGCCTTGGTGGAGGATGCCTGGAAAGCATTGCGACCCGGAGGCAGGTTGATACTGGTTATTCTTACCCGTCAAGGTGCCAAGAGTATGGAACAAAAAATGGCGGCGGTATTCGGAAATATTACTGAAATCAAGAAAGGAGGCGGCTACCGGGCTATTTCCAGCCAAAAATAAAATTGGTTTAATGGGGTTTTTAAAATGATCGCGAAATTCGATTAAAATATCAGCCGGTTGACTATACTATAGGCAACGTATAAAACATTCGCATCGCTTAAAGATTGATATTTTGGGATGATACCTTAAGATAAAAAAGTATTTTCCGAACTTCGAGGAGAGGATAATCATGAATGAAAACCCCTTGAAAATATTATTATTATCCGCCGAGGTGGTGCCTTTCGCAAAAACAGGCGGCCTCGCGGATGTGGCCGGCGCCTTACCAAAGGCTTTAAAGGAATTGGGGCATGACGTTCGAGTAGCTATGCCTCGTTATGGCTTTATTGATCGCCATAAATCCAATCTAACTGAAGTTTTATTTGACTTGGATGTGCCGATGGACGGGCAATCGGAAAAAGCAGCAATTTTAGAGGGAAGAATCGGTTCGAATGTCCCGATTTATATGGTAAGTAATAATAAGTACTATGATCGGGAAGGAATCTATATGTACCAAGATGACGCCGATCGATTTATTTTCTTTTGCAGAGCCGCTTTAGAGATGTTAAAGCAGTTGAATTGGAAACCGGATATTCTTCATTGCAATGACTGGCATACCGCGATTATCCCTAATTGGCTACATACGATTTACCGTGACGATTCTTTCTTTCAACATACCAAATGTGTTTATACAATTCATAATTTGGCATATCAGGGAGTATTTGGTAAAAGAGCGCTTGAAATAGCCGGTATCACCAAGTATCAGTATTTGGTTCCTCCGGGAGTTTCACCGGAAAATCAAATCAATATGATGGGACGAGGCATATTTTTTGCCGATATTATTAATACCGTGAGTGAAACCTACGCCGAGGAAATTCTGACTCCGGAATATGGCGAAGGTTTTGACTGGCTTTTAAAGGAACGAAGGGATCATCTTTACGGTATTTTAAACGGAATCGATTACGAAGTAAATAATCCCGCTACCGATCCCCGAATTTACCAGCATTATGATTCTCATAATCCGGATGGTAAATTGGATAATAAGAAAGCATTACAACATGATGCCGGGCTTGAGCCTGAAGCTCAGATTCCTTTAATTGGAATTATTTCCCGGCTTTCGGATCAAAAAGGATTTGATTTGATCGGGGAAATCATCGAGGGAATGATGAATAACCTGGATTTTCAATTAATTTTGCTTGGTACCGGAAATGAATATTACCATCATTTGTTTTCCGAAATCAAACAAAAGTATCCTCAAAAAGCGGCGATCTTCCTTACCTTCAACAATGAATTGGCGCAAAGAATTTACGCGGGCTCCGACATGTTCTTGATGCCGTCCCGGTTTGAACCTTGCGGGTTGGGACAGTTATTGGCGTTGCGTTACGGTAGTATTCCCATCGTCAGAGAAACAGGCGGTCTTAAGGATACGGTAATAAATTACGAGCCACGGAGCCAAAAGGGGAACGGTTTTACATTTAAAAACTATAATTCGTTAGCAATGTATACTGCGGTAGTGAGAGCAATTGAAACTTACCGGTATCATGACCAGTGGCGAAAGTTGATCCAAACAGGGA
>JBJKPO010000361.1:0-4509 GCA_046706235.1 Bacillota bacterium
TCCCTAAGATGACCGGAATGCCCGAAGCGAGCAAAGCACCGAATGTGAAAACCAATATCACTAATACCAGCGGAAATGATTGCGCTTCCGCCCAAAATGCATCCCGGGCCGAAGAATGAATCATGTCGTAAAAGGTCGCCCCTTCCCCGGTCACATATATCTCCATCCATCGCGGAACCGTCGTTTTACCGACAATTTCCCGGATCTCGGGAATCGCCTTTTGGGCAGTAAAAGCATCGGCCACATCCAGTTCAACGACTCCCAGGATACTGTGCCCACTTTTGCCCAACAGGTCGGAACTACTAGTATCATAATAAGTATTGACGCTGTTTACTTTTAATGAATCCCGCAAGCCGAGTTGAACCGTTTCCACTGCTTCCTGGAATTCGGGTTCGTCAAAATTGTGGTCTTTACTATAAAAGATTACTACCAATTCATGACCAAAATGGTTTCCGAAGTTATCAACCAGCATATTTCGGACCGCATCGGTCTCACTATGCGGTATCCGGGTTCCACCCTGCAGGATGCCGTCAACTTTAGGGTTAAAATAAACACCGGCCGACACCAAAACGCACCATATGATTAAAACGCCCCAGCGGTAACGAATCAACCAACGGCCAAACCTGTTAAGTCGATCATTCCCCATGAGAATATCCTCCTAACCCGACAACGATGTAAGAAGTCAAGTGAAAGCAAGTTTAATCTTTTCGGTTTTTTAAATGAAACTTTTTTTAGATAACTTCTAAAAACTGACCTTCATTCCCAAATCAAGACGGCTCTTGGTCGGCAGGATATTCGCCTCCGAGTTGAGGTCACCACTCGCTAAAAGACCCTTGACATACAAACTGGTATTTTGTTTCCAAATATATTCAAACTTTGGCTGGGTTACCAGACTATGATCATTAGGATTATAAACCAGCATTAATTCCAGATTGGTATCCGCTCCAAATGTTTTGGTGGCACGAATAAAAAGATGATCCGGGGTTGCGCCGCCTTGATTGGCTAACTCTACCAATAAAGTATTAATACCGGCAATTTTAGTTCCGTCAAAAGGCGGGGAGTAATGTGTGAAAATATAGGTATTCAGGGCGCTGATATTTTGGAAAACCGCATCATTGTGATAATATTCCATCGCCAGGTAATAACCGCCGGGAATATTATAATCCGCTCCAATCAAATAATTGGTAATATCCTTTTTACCGGTATAAGTATTAGCTCCGGATTGATAAAGCACTTCTCCGTGCAATCCAATCCCGGAAAGACTGTAAGCGAAATCTCCGGTAATTGCCGCGGGGTCCAGTCCGTTTTGGGCTGATCCCAGTGAAAAATCGAAACCGCCCGGTGAAGCTTTGATGCGAAGAGCGCGACCCGATGTTTCCCAGGACTGTTTCGGAGTAACGATCAATTGAGCGGTTACCGGTCCAATGGTAAAATCACTTCGGAAAGCGGTTATTCCTTCCGGGTCATCCGCATTGGTAAAAGCATTTCTGGGAGTATCCAAAATATTGGTCGGGTTCCAGGCATAACCGGTCCCCCATGCCAAACGTTGTTTTCCGGCCCTAAGGCTCAACCAGTTACTGGGAGTAAAATCAATGAACCCGCGACTCAAGGTAATATCGCCATTTACACCGGTGGTGGTGTCATTTAAATAACTAACCCGTAATTTAACGCTAACTTCATCATTAGGAATTATCCTGAAATCATTTCGCAAGTTAATAATGCTTCCCGTCACCGGTACCATGCTTAATACGGCGGACGACAAAAAATAATCCTCATTATGCGGCTGACTTACCCCGCTTACATCAAGTGAACCGCTATAGTCGATACTGGTACCCTCGGCCATAACCGTGACGGCATTCAAACCGATTAAAATCAAAGTAATAAATAAAACCGCAACCTTCTTCATCTTCAATCACTGCCCCTTCTCCAAATACTGCATTGAAAACATCCGTTCCGGAATATCATTTGTAAACCGGATATTTTTAATGGTAAGGATTGTCATATGCCCTTTTTGTCCTAAATCTTCAAAAGAAATCCTGGTGGGAACCAGCCGGCCGTCCATGGTTGTAATTTCCGTCTGGGTAGACACTTTAACCAGTTTACCGCTACCCGAGTAAAACTCTTCTTTAGCCGGGATATAATTATCCTGCCGTACCCATAGTTTGAGTTGCCGGTAATGGGCGCTGCCTTTCTTGGCTTTTAGTTCCAGGATATAACAATTTTCGTTATCAATTGTTTCGGTCCCTTGAAGCTGGGCTGAGTAATAGTCATTAAAATTGGAGCGATCCATTAAGTCTTCATAGGAAAAGTCACTGTTCATCATCGACTGCTTCACCATACTGCCGGCAATGCGGATTGTTTTTTCAACTCTGGGAAGATACATCCACATCTGATTGACATTTCCCAGCGATAAAAACTTGGTTCCCTTGTCAACCGCCGGAGATAAATATTTAATCAAAGTACGGCTGTTACCTGAAGGGCCTTTTTTGACATAAATAATCATCTGGCTGCTTTTTTCAGTTTTTTTGGAATCAATAGTCGCCATTACAGCCTCCATGATGGTCGACTGTGCTTCAAAAACCCCGTCAACTTTGGATAAAATTTCATCACCGGTCAACCCGGCCTCCGTAAAACCTGTTCCGACAATAATCGCCAACATCAAAACCGCCATTATCCATACCCGTTTTTTCATCTTCATCAAAACTTCCTCCATTTATTGAGATTTAGGTTCTTTCTCTCCGGAGACAATTCCTTGGGTTAAGACCGAATAAAACAGATCGGATACCTGCTCCGGCGTAAATTGGGCGAAAAGCTCCCGGCCATATTGAGTTAAATAGAAACCGATTCGAAAACAAAAGTAAGCAGCCATCTTAATGGGCAGCGGCCGGATCTCGCCCCGTTTGATGCCCTCGGATAATAAATCTTCAATTAACGTGACGGCGGAGGTTACAATCTCGTTAAATTGAGGTGCGGCTTCAATCTCCTCGATCTCGCGCTGTTCAAGAAATTGACACAATAACGGATCCCGGCTGTAAAAATCACGGGCGAAATTTAACATATTCAACAGCTGGGGAATGATTGGACCGCCTGGGACCACCGCTTGTTCCATTTTTTCTTTAAGTTCATTGGATTTGCGTTTGTAGACCTCTCCCAAAAGACCAATTTTATCAGTGAACATTTGATAAATAGTTGCCTTGCTTACTCTTGCCATATGCGCGATTTCATCCACACTGGTTTTACGGAAACCCTGCCGTGTAAAAAGCCGGATTGCCGCTTGCAAAACCAATTCACGTTTATCAGGTAAAGTTATCGGATCCACCCCCCAAAAACCGATTGAACTAATTAAACTAATTTAGTTTTTCAGTATAAGATTATATTACCACAAAATCTAAATTATGTCGATAACAGAAAAAGAATCACTCCGTGCGAAAAAAAGACTCCGGAAAATCCGGTGTCTTTTGTTGGCGATAGCTTTCCATTTTAATCACAATTTGGTTTTTCCCAGTAATTTAATAATGGCTTCATATATATCCGGTTGTTTTACCAGCATGATGTTACCGTATCTGTCCGGATCGTAAATTTCGTTGACTAAAAGTGTTTTGGGCCGAAAATTTTTAGCAGCTGGTTTGGGACAACCTTCTTTAAGATAAAACGACAACGCCGTAGTAATTTTCAGGTAGTTGGTTTCGATAATTTTCTTGATATCCTCATTTTGTTCTAAAGTTGTCAGCATTTCATTCCAGGAATGATGTAATACTTTTCCGTTAAGAACATTGGCCAGTCCGAAACCGAATGAATCGATTAATCCCAATTGTTCTTTGACCTTTTGCGGTAATATCACGTATAAATCCTTTTCTTTCGAACCGGCGCGCCAAAACTCACCGTTAAAAAACCAGCCCCAGGACTGTTTTATCTGGATATGACAATTCTCAAGCGCTTCTTTGGCGATATCGCCGACAGCCACCAAGAATACCCCGTGTTCAAAGGTAAGATACCGCCTGATATATTCCAAAACCTGATTTCGGCCGGTACATTTATCAATCAAAAGTATTCTGAGGATGATTGGGTTGCCGTTGATGGGCAAAACCAGGTGGTGAATTAATGAACTTTCCCGGTTGAACGGATCTTCGCCGGTATAAAGCTTACCTCCGGCTTTTATGACCAGATGGTTTATCTCGTTCAAAACGGTCTCGAAAGCGCGATCATAGGGCATTTTAGAATAGTTTGGCGCTTTTCGCTGTAAAAACGTAATCGAAGGCTTGCTTTCGGATAAATCGTCTTGAGATGAAGTTTTTAAGGTGGATGAAGGATTCTCAAGCGGCGGTTGGCCGGATGAATCAGTTATTTGTGAAGTCATATCATTTTTAAATAAATCGCGGACTACTTCGGGCGGAGCCAAAATCGAAACGCCGTTGCGGCGTATCCAGACTTCATTTTGCAGGAAATGTATGTGCCGGTCATTATCGATAAAATCACGGTTAAAACGAAAGACTCCCACCGGTTGCGGCC
>JBJKPO010000362.1:0-4607 GCA_046706235.1 Bacillota bacterium
GAAGTTTTAACCAATGGCGCCGCCAAGATCGAACCAATCACAAAAAGGCAGATGATGGTGAACATAATAAGTATTATTGAAAACTTAAATGTATTGAATTTCATTTTTATTTCCTCCTCCGTTTTAAAGTGGAATTATAATAACATAACCCGGACAAAGCTGAATCCTAAAAGGATTCTGTCGATCATTGAAAAATTATTTTTAAAGTAAAGCTTGCGTTTTTAAAGCGCGCGGAACGGACAGGTTAAGGACTAAGGCCGGAAAGCGGCCCCATATATTGTGGACATGCCCGATTTGTTTGCAGTCCAGTTCAAACCGCCATTCGTGGAGGAACTGACATCGCTTCCGTCGATACTGTACTTGTAACCGACCGCCAGCAAGCAGCCGTTACCCCAGATAATATCAGTAATGGAATTAGTGGTTTTGGAATTGCGTGAAATCCAGGTAGCGCCAAGATTATCCGAAGTAATAATAATTCCGTCCCGCCCGCCGGCGATAAATCGTTTGGAATTCGGATCATAGGCAATCGTATCCAGTATTTTCGTGGTGCCGGAGTTCCCCGCCATCCAGGTTGTGCCGTTGGATGAAGCTATTACCGTGCTTTTACCGCCGCTTTGCTGGCTGCCGCCAACCGCTACGAAATAATTGTCGCCAAAGGCAATATCTCTGAAGTTATAATAAGGAATAGCCGCTTTTTGCCAATCCCGTCCGCCATTATCCGAGTATAATACATTTCGGGCATAACCGACCGCTACGAAACGGCCTTTACCGTAAGCGACACCCCCTAAATATTCCATTTTTTGCCCTTGATAAGTACTGTTATTCCAGGCGATACCATTGGAAGAATAAACGATCCTGCCGTCATCGCCCACCGCCACGAAATGACCGCCCCCATAGGTGATGGCGTGAAAATTGCCTGCCGGGAAAGAAAAAAACTTCCAAGTCTTTCCATCCGATGAATACCAGGCGTCGCCGTTGTACCCGGCGGTTACAAAGCGGCCGGCGCCGAAAGCCACCGCATTATGATCCTGGGCAGAAAGTTTGGGACATTGGGTCCAGCTTGAGCCGTTGTTGTCCGAGTAATAGAAATAACCTTTTGATCCCACCGCTACAAACATTGGGTTGCTTTTAGGACGTACCTTGATGATTTTTTGAGGAATCTTGACGGTTTTAGTGGTAAGAGAGCCGGAAGTTTTAGTCAATGACGCCGCAAAAATCGAACCGACCAAAAAAAGACAAAAGAGGAGCAATATAAATACTGTTGAATATTTAACCGGACTAAAGTTCATTTATTATTTCCCCCTTATTTGCTTGACATGATACTATATTATATCGTATTTTAATTTTAAAACCAAACCGTTTGAAAATGAATCGCTAAAAATTTTTACATCTTCAAAATCGAACAATGGCACTTGAAATATTGAAATCGTCAACCGGCAACGTAACACAAACCGAAAGGATGTCCCGGTGTTTATACGTTCAATGTATCATTTTGAGGACACAGAAAAATATTAAGGATTTAATCTTCCGTAATTTGACTATAAACTATATAATATAATAGAAGCAATATTATCTTCTATAAAAATAACGGAAGGGTGATTCTTTTGAAAAACAGATTACGCATAATATTATGTTTGGGTATAACGGTAATACTTCTTTGTTCCGGGATAGCGCTGGGAGTGAAAAATGTCCAGATTAAACCGGGGAAATTAAAAACTGTCAATAAATTTAGCGCCGCACAACAGAAAATCGCCGCCGCCAACGCAATTAAAGACACCAGCTTTTTAACGCTTTCCGACAATGAGAAAGTGGAGAAAACCATGAAACGTTTGGGATTTGCCATAAAAGAAATCAAAGCCAGTACCTGGTGGCCCAATGGTTGGAATGTAGTCGTTCAAGGTTGGATTGAAGTGAATGTCGATCCTGTTTTTAAGGGAGGCATCAGCCGGATTAACAACTCACCATATATATGGTTTCCCAACAATCAGCCTACCTTGTTAGTAGCGCCGTCGACTGAGATAAAAGGCTGGTTTTTATGGCTGGATATAAATATCATGCGTAATAAAATCGGGTTAAAATGGGTTGATTCAATTTTAAATAAACACGGAGTGGGAGTTGGCCCGTTTGTAAAATAATAGCTTAATATTAAACAAGGAGGCTAATTATGAAACTGAGGACAATCATCTTACTGGTTCTTGGCGTTGTTTTATTATGTTGTTGCGGACTTTCAGGTGTTTACGCCGACAGGGAAGAACATGACTTCACCTTATTCAAAGCGAATAACGCGAAGGATCCTTTTAGTCTATTTTTCCCGTTCCGAGTCGAAGGTCCGTGTGAAATCAGGGTTTATGTAAGTGTTGCGACCGCGGATAAAAATTTGTCACACCCGTTACAGGTACGAATTAATAAACTGAATGTTAAAAATGGACTTAAGGCTTACACTAATTATAAAACCGGGGATAAATCGTTCCAAGTCAAATACTCGGTTGACAGCGCCGAACTGGCGCAAGGGAAAAATTACCAGATTGTATTGAACAATTTAAGTCCTTTCGGCGGCGCGACCGGAAAGATCTTAATCGACTATTACGGTAAAAACGGAGCGGAACAGGGGGCGCACCCGGTATATCCCGATTTGACGATCGCCGATCTGCGCCTTAATGACCAGAACATGCTCCAGGTGGAGATCGTCAATAAAGGGCCGGGCCGTTTACCTTCCATGTACTATAAAAACAATGTTCCCGACCTATATATATACAGAAATAGTGCCGGTTGGGGCGGCGCTGGTTTACAGATAATCGATCCTCGGATGCAACTTCGTGAAGTCAATGGAAAAGTTGTATATACTTTCACTAGTTTTAAAGTAACCGGCACTCAAAAAATCAGGGCGATCATTGATTATCATAATACCCTCCGGGAGGAAAATGAAAAAAATAACGAATGCCGCCGCGAACTCACCGGTAAAAGTATTCCTATCGTTAAATTACCTGAGAAAAAACCGAGAGTTCAACTTCCGGATTATCCCGATTTGTCGATTACCGATCTTCGTCTTAATGACCAGAACATGCTCCAGGTGGAAATCGTCAATAACGGGCCGGGCCGGTTATCTCCCATGAACTATCAACAAAATGTCCCCGACCTTTATGTATACCGGAACAAGGCCGGTTGGGGCGGAGCTACTTTAAAAATAATCGACCCCCGGATGGTGCTTCGTGAGGTTGGCGGGAAAGTGGTTTATACACTTACCGGGTTAAAAGTAACCGGGACCGAAGAAATCAGGGCGATCATTGATTATCACAATACCCTCAAGGAGCAAAAGGAAGATAATAATGTATGCCTCCGGAAACTTACCGGTAAAAAAATTTCCATTATTAAATTACATGAGAAAGAGACTGATGTTAAACCTGCTTATCCGGACTTGGCAATCAGGAATATCTATTTAACCCGTGAGAATAATTTGGCGGTAGAGGTGGTTAACAACGGGGGACCATTATCATCCGAGTTTTGGCAAAAGAATATCCCCTCCCTCTATATTTACCGGAACGGAAAAGGCTGGGGCGGGGCAACTTTAAAATTATTCGACCCCAATAAGAAATTAGCCATGCCTGGAGGAAAAGCCGTTTATATCTCACTTAATCTAAAAGTTTCCGGTACTGAGACAATTAAAGCGTTCATTGATTCTCAAAATACCGTACGCGAAAGCAATGAACAAAATAATGAAATGACCAAGACGTTAACCGCCCGGAGACATTGAACTTAAATAAAACGAACTTTAAATAAAACCAAAGCGGCATTGTTGTCAACCAATGCCGCTTTGGTTTTTGTTTTCGAAGATAGGATTATCAATTATCGGCTTGATAAAATATTTTTTTCGTGGTAAAATATGAATGTATTCGTGAATGCATTCATATTTTCTTGGAGGGATTATTATGGTTGGTGCGCGGGATGAAAAGAAAAACCTGCTGCGAAGCAAAATCCTAAAATCAGCCCGGGAAGTTTTTCTTGCTCAAGGGTACGATCAAACCACCATCGAACAGATTGCTAAAAATGCCGGAGTAGGCCTGGGAACGGCTTACAATTATTTTTCCTCGAAAGAAGAATTGTTTTTACTGGTAATGGCGGATGAGTTTATCGCCAACGCCGGCGATAATATTTTAGAATACCGGGAAATCGATGCCGATATCGCCGAAATCACATTGGAATATCTGCGAAAAATCCTGCGGAAAATGAACTTTTTCAATAAAAAAATTGGGCGGGAGATATTTATCGCCGCCATCGGTATCATGAAGTCCAATCCGGCATTGCTGAAAACGTTAATCAATGCCGATTACAAGGCAATGGACCGGATCAGGGATTTACTTAATAAATTCAAAGATCGAAATCTACTGGCGGATGATTTTCAAGTGGATCAAGCCGTGGAACTGATTTATGGGGCGCTCATGTTTCAGTTGATGTGGTTTTTATTTGAGGAAGAAATGACTTACGAACAGATGATAGGTAAAATTGAGTCCCAGATCAGATTCATCTTTGAAGGGAAATGCAAAAAAATAGTGCGCTGAGGAGGTTTGGTTATCATGTCGATGATGTTTTTAGTTACGAGTCAACCGCTT
>JBJKPO010000363.1:0-8586 GCA_046706235.1 Bacillota bacterium
CCTCTTTAATTGATGAAAAAGTTGTCAATCCAAATGCCGGCATCATCGGAATCGTATTTCCGGTTTATTATGTGGAAATGCCCGTAATCATAAAAAAATTTGCCGAAAAGCTGGCTAATATCAATAATAAATTTATTTTTGCGGTATGCACCTATGGAGGCGGGGCCGGTAATTCACTAAACAGTTTAAGCCGGATAATCCGTTCGCGCGGCGGCGAACTATGCGCCAAGTACGGTATTCATATGCCGCAAAACGGATTTAAGAAACCCTGGGAGAATCATCCCAAGATTTTTAATAATTATCGGAAGAAGCTTGAAATTATCGGCAGAAATATTATTATAAAGAAAAAAGGGATGCTTTTATCCGATCGATTGGCCTATTTGCTTCTTTTCCCAATTCAAATGATTGCAAAATCCGCATTCCGAAAATATTTAACTAAAATCTCGGATTCATCGGACTTACCGGTTGAAGAACTAATTTGCCGGTTGGACAAAAACTTCGGCACAAACGCGCAATGCAATGGTTGCGGGATCTGTTCCCAAGTATGCCCCGTAAATAATATCAAAATTATCGACAATAAACCGGTATGGTTGCACCATTGCGAGACTTGCCTCGCATGCTATCACTGGTGCCCCAATAAAGCCATTCAAGGAGGGGTATCCCCTTCTAAAGATCAGTTTTATTATCACCACCCGGATATTAAAGTCTCGGATATAATGAATCAAAAGAAAAAGGCGGATGATAATTCATGAGTACGGAAATTTACTATTTTTCAGGCACCGGAAATTCACTGGTAATAGCAAGGAGTATTGCCGGGAAATTGAATGGGAAACTGATATCAATTTCTTCGGTAATAAGCAATGATAGAATTACCACCGATGCTGACGTAATCGGAATTGTGTTTCCCGTTTATTACGCGACCAATGACTGTGGTATTCCACGAATAATAAGGCGGTTTGTCGGGAAATTGGAAAACATCGCTTCAAAATATCTATTTGCGGTATGCACCTCCGGATATATGCCGGGCGAAACAATTGAAAATCTGGCCGGGATGATTATGGCCCGCGGTGGTACATTATCGGCGGGCTTTAATGTAAATATGACCAGTAAAAGCCTTTCACATGAATTGCAGAAAAAAATATCCAAGCCGGTCGTTGAACTCAGCGAAGGAGAAGTGGAAAATCCAAATATTAGTCTTCGCGCCGGTAAAAAACAACCAAAGAAACAAAATGACCGGGAGAAAAAGCTCGCGGTTATTGTTGAAACAGTCATTACCCGGAAAAAAGGCAAATTGGAGACACGCGGATTAATCGGTAAAATTATTTATGCGCCGCTTCAAATGCTGGCAAAGCCGGTATTTTTGAGGATATATCAAAAACTAGCCGGTGCATCCCTTAAAGACTTTCAAGAGCTGATTCCATTGGCGGATCATAGTTTTAAAGCTAATGAAAAATGTAATGGTTGTAGAATTTGCGTCAAAGTTTGCCCGGTCAATAATATTAAAATAGTCGATCAAAAACCGGTATGGTTGCACCATTGTGAGACTTGTCTCGCATGTTATCAATGGTGTCCGAATGAAGCAATCCATGGCGAAATAGTCTCTTATAATGAGCGATATCACCACCCCGGCGTGAATTTATCCGATATGTTAAGGCGTAATTCGCCATTATAACATGATGATTCACTTTTTTGAAGCTTTCAGACCAAATCAAAGAAAAGACAGAATAAAAGCTGGGACTTAAAAATATCATACAAAAGAGGTTTTTTTTATAATTACTGGAATTTATTATAGATAAACCACTGGAATTATTGGAGATGCAAATCTTTGACTGGTCAATCCAAAATAACGAAAAAGGAGATGTTAAAAATGTTTGACCGCGTGGAGTTAAAACAGTTGGCCAAATCTCAATTAAAAGGCAAGTGGGGTAATGCAGTATTAATCAGTCTTGTTTATGGTGTAGTAGTAATTGCAGCAAGCATACTGGACAGAATAACGGTTGCCGGATCGATTATTTCCATGTTAATTACTGCTCCTCTATCGATTGGTTTATTAATCACTTACATAAACTTTGTTAAAAACAATGAAGAATTAAACGTCGGGGATTTATTCAAGGGATTCAACATCTACGGGAAGTCGTTGGGCATCACGTTATGGTATGCGTTATGGGTGATTTTATGGTTTTTGTTGTTAATCATTCCCGGCATAATCAAAGCGATCGCTTATTCGCAAAGTATGTATATCATAGCTGATAATCCGGCCGTCAAGGTAACAGATGCTTTGAAAACAAGCATCAAAATGACTAATGGTTATAAAGGCGCTATTTTCGTCATGGGATTAAGTTTCCTCGGTTGGGTCTTACTATGCGTTTTATCGCTGGGGATCGGTTTCTTATGGCTGGCGCCGTATATGAATACTTCATTTACCAATCTGTATTTTAAATTAAAGGAACAAAGCATTCAAAATGGCATATGCACCGAGGATGAATTTAATGGAATTACGTCATTAACGTAAATTAAGATAAATCTAATTAGTTGTGAAATAAATTTGTATTCAAAAATGGATTAGAAAATAAGATGCAACTGACTAAGTTGCATCTTATTTTTATGATTAAGAACTACTGTCAAAGCGGCACGTTTCGAATATAATAGAGTGAATTGGATTAAAAATTTCCGAATGTCGATCATGTTGTCTTGAATTACGGATTAATTTTGCATGGAGGTTAACTACTCCAAATGATACCTAAAAAGAATACGATTTCAGATATTGAAAATGAATTTCAGGCCATTTCCAGAGGAGTTTCGGGAGATAGGCTAATTATTGATGCTCAGAGTTATTTGCGGATCATGGATTTTCCCATCGGCAATTTCGGGCCCAACCGTAACGGTGTGGATGGCATGTTTGGGGAAGCGACCCGGGCTGCCTTGGTTATGTTTCAAATAATGGAAAAAATCGAATCCCCGGTAAAAACAATTGATTCAAGAGTCATGACACAATTAGAACAAGCTGTATTCACGGGTTCAACCGTTCGTTCCCTGGCAAAATCTCTTGAACTAAATGAAATCCAATCTCAAATTTCCCAGGAATCAACCAAAGCTGAATTCATCAATATAATTTACTATTACTCAATCATCGATGAGACTGATTCCAAAGTTCCGGCCGCGGTTACCACCGCCCAGGCTACCTTGGAAACAGGATACGGCAAGTTTATTCCTGTGGATATAAGTTCCGGTCAATTTAGTTATAATCTATTCGGAATTAAAGGAACCGGTCCCGCCGGTTCGGTAACCGCCTGGACTTACGAAGAAGACCGTAAAACAAAAATCTGGGAACCGGTCCGATCCCATTTTCGCGCCTACCATGGTTATAAGGAATCGGTAAAGGACCATAGCCGGCTTTTTTATGATAATTTGACCCGTTATGGCGCCGCGTTTCAAACCAAAACCCCGGCTGATTTCGCCAAGGCCATCGCCAAAGCGGGATATGCCACGGATTCCAATTACGCGAAAAAAATAATCTACTTTATGGGTTATTGGGGATTAACATAGAATAATTTTATTGTTCCCCAGGAGATAAAAATTCAACTTCCATTCTCGGAAACACCGGTTCCCCCCGCCGTACCGCGATACCGGCAGATAATCCTCCCCATTTGGTGCCGGATAGTCTTTGATCCCTGACACTACAATCCAATCCAAGTTGATACCAGAATTTCTCCGGTGCTTCCACCAGGAACGGAGTGATTAAGATAGTGGAAATCCGTAAGACCTCCGCGATATTATAAAGTACAGTCCCCAACCGCCCCCTGTTTCCCTCACTTTTAGCCAAATCCCAGGGCGCTCCAGGTATTTGTTGGCACGGCGGACCAGCTTCCAAAGCGCCGCCAGAGCACCGGAAAAGTCCATTTCCTCCATGCAATTCCGATACTCCTTGCGAATTTGCTCCGCCAATGCCGGAATCCCGGCATCCAAAGCTTCTTGCCGGCCCGGCGCCGTAATGATACCGCCAAAATACTTGTTAACCATCGCGGTCAACCGGCTGAGCAGATTGCCGTAATCGTTGGCTAAGTCGGAGTTATAAGTATTAATCAAGCCTTCAATCGTGAAATTGACATCCCCTCCCCAGCCGGCATAGCGGAGCAAATAAAACCGCAAGGCATCCACGCCGTAATCCCGGATTAAATCCAGAGGATCGATTTTATTCCCGGTGGACTTGCTTAATTTCTCTCCTTTGGAGTTAACAAAACCGTGGGCAAAAATGGTCCCGGGCAAACTTACCCCAAGCGCCATCAGCACGGCGGGCCAGATTACGCAATGGAACCAGATAATATCCTTACCGATAACGTGAATATCGGCGGGCCAAAACCGGTCAAACCGCTCTGGTTCTCCATATCCCGCCCCGGTTACGTAATTGATTAGTGCATCGAACCATACGTAAACAACTTGCGTTTCATCCACCGGCAGCGGAATCCCCCACTCCACCGTGGCCCGCGAAATTCTGATATCTTTCAAGCCTTCCTTGATACGGTTGATAATTTCGTGCTTCCGCGTCTCCGGACGGATAAAGGTGGGATTGGCATCGATGTAAGCCAGCAGTTTATCTTGGAACCGGGAAAGCGCAAAAAAGTAATTGTCTTCCTCCACCCACAGGACCGTTTTTCCCGTATGCACCGGGCAGTTACTTCCGGCTAATTCAGCCTTATCCAAAAATGCTTCACAGGATTCGCAGTACCAGCCGGCATAATTGCCCTGATAAATCAATCCCTGGTTCCAGAGTTGCATGACAATTTTTTGCACTACTTCCTTATGATCCTGGTCCGTGGTCCGGATAAACCGGTTGTATGATATTTGAAGACGTTGGTAGGCGTCAATGAAGAACGCGGCCATTTTATCGCAGTATTCCTGGACTGTCATCCCTTCTTCAGCGGCTTTCTTCGCTACATTCAAGCTATGTTCGTCGGTCCCGGCCATCAAGAAGGTCTCCATCCCCTGCAGCCGTTTAAACCGCGCCATTACATCCGCCCCGATTTTTTCATAGGCGTGCCCCAAATGCGGTTTCCCGTTTGCGTAATCAATGGCGGTGGTGATGTAAAAAGTTTTACCCATTGAAATCATCCTTTCTATATTTAAAATATCCAGTTAAAAAGCTTTGTGCGCTTCGTGTCTTTGTGTGAGATATATTTTTTTGATGATCCGGCCATGACAAATAAAACATTTAATAATCACACAAAGGCACAGAGGCACGAAGTTACTAAAGGAATTTAAAACAAAAACCCCTCATCCCTGTAAGGGACGAGAGGTTAGCTTTCGTGGTACCACCCTGATTTATCCGAAATCAATTTTCGGACCTTTTTTTGGATACGTGTTCATACCCTGAGTATAACGCTTCTAAATATACACTATACTTTGGAAAAACGTTCTTTATTATAAAATTATTAGGAGAACGTTTTTCTTGCGCGTGTAACGGGTGCGAAGCTTTTCGCTCCTTCCGGCGAAACCTACTTAAAAATCTTTCGGCTTCGCAGCTCCCGGGCCATGTTCAGCAGCTATCCTCAACGCCGGTTCTCAGCCACCCTTGTTTTGGGGACCGGCTCTCTGTCGGTTGACTCCCGCCGCGTACTCTTCCCGATCATTGCTTTTATTTTATATGAGATTGATTATCTCAATTATAATACGAATCCTTTTTCAATGTCAATATCAGGAAAACTAGACTCATTGCCGAACCCTGGAAATTATGATATATTTTCTAAAAACAGTGTGAAAAAATCTAATAATGAAAGGAATGAATTACAATTTCCGAACCATCGAATAATAATTCCATGACTGAAACCCATACCAATGCTAATACGAATCCAGCGGGCAACGAAGATTACCGGGACCTGGTAAAAGCGGCGGTACTTGATAATGATCTGTTTCACCAAATGATCTTCAGCCATAAATCTGAGAATGATCAATTTCCCTGGCTCAAGATCAAGGTTCGTCCGGTCCTAATCAAAGGCCGGCGCAGTCTGCAATTTTCTTATTTCGATCAAACCAAGGATATTACTAAAAATTATTCCGGCCCGGAACTTGAAACCAGGCTTAATGAAGCCCTGGCCATGCCTTTCGGTCAAATCAATATTCAAACTGCATCCGAGGATATTCAAATCAAACGCTCCGGTAAAGGAAAAATATCAATTACCCGCGGTAAACCAACCCACCCGGAACCAGCTATCGATCTTTCCCATAATCGCCTCAAACACTATCTTCTGAAAGCCGATAAACCCGATCCTCTACTGCAAGCCATCGGGATTATGAATAAACAAGGCAAAATACTGGCTCCAATGCAGCATAAGTTCATTCAAATCAACGAATTTTTACGGATTATCGAGCAAACGGCTCCCGAAAAAAGTTCCGGACCCATCGAAATCATCGATTGCGGTTGCGGAAACGCCTACTTGACTTTCGCCGCTTATCATTACCTAAGTCATATTCGAAAGATTCCGGTCCATGTCCTGGGAATCGACCGAAATTCCAAATTGATCGCCAAGTGCAATCAACTGTCCCTTTCTCTAGGCTGGCCTAAAATTGAATTTCATACATCCGATATCGCCGATTTTCAGTTGACGGATTCGAAAAATCCGCCGGATATGGTGTTAAGTTTACACGCTTGTGATACCGCCACTGATCAGGTCATCGCCAACGGAATCTTGTGGCAAAGCCGGGTGATTCTGGCCGCCCCTTGCTGCCAGCACGAATTGCACCATCAATTGAATCATGAATTGTTCCGGCCGGTTTTACGCCACGGTATTTTAAAGGAAAGATTGGCCGATATACTCACGGATGCTTTTCGGGCGCTGGTTTTACGAATCATGGGTTATAATACCGATGTAATTGAATTTGTCTCAGCGGAGAATACATCCAAAAACCTACTGATCCGGGCACAAAAAGGTTTAAAAACTGGGGAAGCCGGTTTTATCAATGAATACCAAAATCTGAAGAATTTCTGGCAGATCATTCCGGTGATTGAAACAATGCTGGGTGGAGAAATTCAGCGGTATTTAAACTAATTCTTTAGAATTACCCCTTTTATAAAATACGGAAAACCGGAGATATTAAATATATGAAGGAGGAAACATCATGAATAGCCAAAGAGCCAGACAAATTTTACAATCGCCGGAAACCATTTACGTTACCTATAAAAACATTCCAGTGTGGATTGACGAAGTAAAAAACGATAACCGGGCCGGGATCAGGGATATGAACTCCAATACCAGTTTGGAAGTACCGGTGGATGAATTGCTTGAGATTGGAAGCTTGAAAGACTAAATTGATTATTAGTCCCTTACCCGTCCAATCCTTGCTTTTTTGGAAAAATAATCTTTTGATGATCGACAGGATCCTTGTTGGTTCCGGCTTTGTCCGGGTTAGGGTATAAATAATCCGGATATTGTTGCCGGTAAAAAAAGCGCCCTTCGAATTTATCGATGAGCGCTTTTTTACTATCTGCTTTTTAAGTTGACTTTAACCAATCTTTATTGGAAATTCACCCAATTGAAATTCCAACCATTAGTCATCGCATTAACCCGGAGAGTTTGAGCACCGGCAGTCAAATTGACGTTCGCCGATACGGTTGTCCAATTTTGCCACCCTCCGGTATTGGGAATGGTAACTGTAGCTAATACCGTGGATCCTCGTTTAAGCTGTAATCGGGTGTTGGAATAAGGACTTGTTACCCTGAACTGCGCGGTATAAGACCTGGTGGTTTGAACGGTAACATTATAGTCCATCCAGTCATTAGCATCAATCCAACCAACATCTAAAGTGCCTTCCGAACAGCTTTCCGTCTGGACGCCAGACATGGCATCATAACTCTCGGCCTCAATATTCCCCGGTATTACTTTCCCTCCCGGTGGTGGAGTTGGGGTAGGTGTTGCCGTAGCAGGTGGTGCGGTCGGTGTAGGCGTAGCGGTCGGTCTCGGAGTCGGTGTAGGCGTAGCGGTCGGTGGCGGCGTTGGAGTAGCTCCGTTCAATACATATATAGATGTTTCCCAGATGGAATAACCCCAACCGGTTGTCCGTGTCGTGCCGTACATTCTTACGTACCGGTATGAACCACTGATATTGGTAGTGATTATGTTATGATTGGCCGTGCTTGAGTTGTTGACAGTCGCCAGAGTCGTCCAACCGGTCGCATTGGTTGAACCCTGAATGGTATAATTGGCGGCGCTGGCTACTTCCCAGTCAATAACAATTTTTGACAAACTCTTGTTGTTGCCGAGATCCCAGTAAATCCACTGCGGATCCGAGGATGCGCTTTCCCAACGGCTTCCCGTATTGCCGTCACAGGAATTGCTAGCTGCCCGTACCGCCGATGACGCGGTTGACGATGTTATGGTTGCTAAAACTTCACTTCCGCCAGGCGGCGGAGTCGGCGTCGGCGTTGCTGTCGCGGGCGGACTGGTCGGTGTTGGCGTTGCCGTGGCGGGCGGATTGGTTGGCGTTGGCGTTGGAGTAGCACCCTTCAGAACATATATAGAGGTTTACCAGATGGAATAAGACCAACCGGTTGTCAGCGTCGTGCCGTAGATTCTTTCGTACGGGGGAGTACCG
>JBJKPO010000364.1:0-2584 GCA_046706235.1 Bacillota bacterium
ACAGGCACTATCGGCCACCGAGGCCGCAAATCCCCGGATAGTTACGACCCCGATAAATATAGCCATTGCGCTTCCTAAAAGCCCCAAAGCGATTGTCTTTACAAGGTTAGCCAATTTATTTACCGGGAAACCATCCACCAGGAAACCGGACATCCCCAGGATACCGGCAAACATAATTAAAGGACAAATGATGTTATTTACCAGACCGGCTAAAATTCCGACACTGGAAATCAATAACGGATGAACAATTGCGGTGGTTGTCAACCCGCCTCCCGCCGCAATCAAGGTAAATATTAACGGCAAAATCGCATACATAAAACCGGTCATGGTACCAATAGCTCCCCTGGCAATCGTAAATGTCACTTTGAAACTGTTTAAAACAATTGCCATCACTATTAAAAAACATAATCCGAACGCCAATTGGCCGACGGTTTCATTTTCAAAAGCATGTTGGATATTTTGTAAAATGGCAAGCGCCATGGCAATTAACAGCAACTCTCCCAGTAAACGTAGGTTATAGACTAACTCCCGTAAAAAGTATTGTAAAATATTCCTGCCGATTTTGGGCAGGTTCCATTCCGGCCCGGTCATGCCCCAGGATTTTAAGTCCAGACGGGGTAAAAGATTTTGAGTATCTTTGTCTATCGTTTGTAAAAATCGATTCATTTCGGTAAGATCCAATTTGGGCACGGTTAAAGTTTGTGGCGTCATGCCCGAGGAGGCAGCCCACAATGGTTTACTGTTAACAACCATTAATAGAAAAATCAGTAATAAAATCAAAGATCTATGTTTCATTGATGTCCCTTTATTTAAAATCCATTGTTTTTAAAACTAACTCAAGTAATCCGGCCATAATCGGAATTCCCAGAATTAGGATGAAAATTTTTCCCGCCAGTTCAATCTTGGCCGCCATGCTTCCCTCTCCGGCATCCTTGCAAATTTGCGCTCCGAAGCCGGCCAGATAAGCCAGGCCCACAATTTTGGTAATCAACTTAAGATAAGACAAGTTGATTTGTGATTTCAACGCCAGATTGTCAAAAGCAAGCAATACTTGATTAATATTCTTCAACAGTGCCGCCAAAATTAGAACCGCTGCCGCAATGCTTAACAATATAGCTATTTCGGGGTGCTCTTTACGGACAATGATCAATAATACGCTAACAATCAACGCGCACCCCAAAACGGCATAAAAAGACAACTGCTTATCCCCCCTTAAAAAAGTGGTCTATTCTACCAAAATTAAAAGTTACTCATACCGCTTTCATAACCCAAAAACAGCCCTGACATCGCTAAATAACCGTTGAATTAACTGAATAACCATCAATAATACAATTACCACCCCAGCCAATGTTAACATTTGAGCCTGTTCTTCTTTTTGGGCCTGCCTTAAAACCATATTCAAAATTGAAATCAAAATCCCAATCCCGGCAATCCGAAAGATTAAATTAATATCCATAATCTCTTTCACCCTTTACACTTCACTCTTTACTCTTTACACTTTACTCTTTACACTTTACTCTTTTTTTGTTTTTATATTAAAAACAAAACTAATAGCGCTCCGGTTGCAAATCCCAGATAACGATACAGATTTATCTTTTTATCGCGATCAATTTCAGCAGTCCGCAGATTATTTTGCAAACGTGACTGACATAATTTGATTCGTTCACATTGATCTTCGCGGTCGGTGTTCCCTAAATAACTACCTAATTCCTGTAAGGCTCCGTAATCGCTTTTGGATAAACTTAATGATCCGGTTTGGGCAACGGTTTTCGACCAAGCATCACTCAAAGCGACGCTGGAGCCAAACCCCACCAATCCGGCCAATTGTTTAAAGGCGGCTTGGAAATAGGGGTCGCCGATTTGAACGGCAATTTGTTGAAACACTTCGGGAAGAAGCTTATTTTGATAAAGAATTTCCACTCTCATAATCTCCAGCCCATGAAACCATATCTTAAGCAACCGGCATCTTTCGGTTAACCGTTGAGCGAAGCAAAGACCGGTTAAAAAACTGGCGCTCACGACCAATAAAGACCCTAAAAATTTGAACATAGTCGCTCCATTTAAAGAATTATTTACCCTGCCATAATTCATGACCGCCGGGGCATGAAGCCACGCTTTCAATTGTTCCGATTCCCAACCGGTTACTTAAAACGATAAGGCGCTCGATCGCGCCTGACTCTAAAATCCGCTTGAGTCCCGGCCTAAATGTTGCCTCGGCAATATTACGGGCATGGGCCGTTGCAATAAAACTTACGCCGGCATTAATAATATCTTCAAGTATCGCAACGTCTTCATCACGCCCTATTTCATCGGTAGCAATCACTTGCGGGCTCATGCTCCGCAGTAAAAGATAAACGCCAATCCTTTTCGGGCAAGAGTCCAGGATGTCCGTCCGGGGCCCGACATCCAATTGCGGTATTCCTTGATAACTTCCCGCAATCTCGGACCTTTCATCAACCAGCCCGATATGAAACGCCGGTATTTTTAAACCGGGGACCCCGTAACTTAATTCACGGATTATATCCCGTAGTAATGTGGTTTTCCCGCAAGCCGGTGGCGAAAGGATTAGCGTTTTTAATAATTG
>JBJKPO010000365.1:0-5502 GCA_046706235.1 Bacillota bacterium
AATATCTCCAGATATCAAACCTAAATTTTTTCGAAACATCGTCAATACCCCCTTCAGTAGAATCAAAGTTCCATTGTCAATGGTCATAAAAAGCCAGTTAAAAGTCTAAAGTCTTTAGAAACCTTTAAATGATATTTGACTTTGATTTGATCATTTGATTTTCGACCTTCGACTTTTGACTTTCGACTATTTTTTATATCGTCCGCAACGCTTCCGTCGGATTTAAAAACGCGGCCCGGCGCGCCGGCAGGTAAGCGGCGATGATGGTTACCGCCACACCAACGATGAAGCCGCAAATTAAATCGTTCCAACTGAATTTGGTATAAATCACCGGAGATAATAAAAATTCCTTTCCAAAACCTTTGAACGCTTCCGTAAAATCAATCCCGTAAATTGAAAAAATATAATTAAAAATCCCGCCAAAGGCAGCGCCGGCGATACTTCCCAATATCGCCAGAATGCTTCCTTCACACAGAAACAGCTTTTTAATGGCGACGAAAGTAAAACCGAGGGCGGTAAGCATTCCGATCTCCCGGGTCCGTTCGGCCACCACCATCATCAAGGTATTGAAAACCACAAATGAAGCCAATAAAGCAATAATAACATAAACAATCATCATAATCGCCCGGTACTTGGGCAGGATGGCGATTAGTTCGTTATAGGCGCTCCAGGGAATTATTTTCAGATTCAAGTTTTCCTTCCGGGCGAAAGTTTTCATTGTTTGGTCCAAACGCGGAGTTTGGTCAATATTATCCCCAAATACGATAATTTCGGTTACACTATCTTCTAACTCCAGCAACGACATGGCTATGTCCAACGGAACATAGGCAATTCCCTCATCCAATAATTTCAAACCGCTGCTCAGCGCCCCTACTATCTTAAAAGTAGCGATATTAAATGAACCAAAAGAGGTGTTGAAGATCGCATTGACTTTATTACCGGTTTTCAACCCCATTTTATCCATTAATTTTTTCCCTAAAACAATCTCCCGCTTGCCGGGCTCCGGCAGCCTTCCGGCATTCTCTCCTTTCAGGTACCGGCTTAATTTGGTAACCCGGTCTTCCACTTTAAAATCCAAGCCCATTCCCAAAGCTTCATGGCGTTCTTCCCCGGAGACCAGATACATTCCGAAGCGGATCCGCCCCGAAGCCACCTTCACCCCCGGTTGTCTTCGGAGTCCGGCTACAATCCCCGAATAACTCTTTCCGCTTTCTCCGATTGGATAATTCAAGGATAACAATCGTTCTTTCTTTTCATATTCAGGGTTAATCAACCGTAAATGGCCTGAATTTAAGTTCACATTCAAGTCCACCATATTTTCAATCATTCCTTCCGTAAAACCCTGGGTGAGAATAATCGCGAACACACCCGCCAAAATCGCGAGCAAACTCAATAACGTTCGCCCCCGGCGCCGGTGGATATTCTTAAAAGCCATTTTCAGCAAGTAAAACATCTATTTTACCTCCTCGTTAACTTAAATCCGGCGCAATCCTTCCACCGGGTCGAGTTTCGCCGCTTTCCGGGCGGGGAAAAAACTGGCCAGGTAAGAAATAATCAATCCACAAGCAAAGGTGATTAGCATCATTGGCCAATTCCACTCGCCATGAATTTGATTGGAGATGGGTAAATCAATATTCAACTTTGTATTAATGAAGCCAATATTGATTCCTATATTTACCAGAAAAAGGTTCCCGGCAATACTCAGAAACAATCCGATGATTCCCCCCAGTATACCCAGGCCCAACCCTTCGAATACAAACAAGCGAACGATTTCTTTTTCAACCATGCCCATGGCTTTTAAAATCCCAATCTCCCGGACCCGTTCCAAAGAAGCCAGCAGGATGGTATTTACCACTCCAATCACTGAGATGACGAAAACGATCAATAAAAAAGTCGTATCGTAGGTACGTTCTCCCTTCAGATAAGCCAAATAATCATCGGCAGCCGTTTCCCAAGATTGTAGCTTGAAATGAAAGGCCTGATTATTAATTTTGGCAATCCGTTCACTGATTTCCCTTATTTCTTTGGGAGACTCCGCCCGGATATAAGCCTTGGTAAGAGCATCCCCGGTTCCCAGAATGCTTTGCGCCATTTTCAACGGAATATAGATCTGGCTAGAGTTAATCTCCGGGTTGGAAGTCGCCACAGTTCCAACGACCGTCAAATCAACCGCTTGTATCGATAATTGTTTGGTCTGGGTATTGAAAATCACTGAATCGCCAACCTTTAAATCCAATAACTCGGCAATCCGCTGTCCCAGCACGGCTCCGGTTTCACCGTTCCGCAGCCAGCGTCCGGTTTTGATATAATGCGCCGTCTGAAATACTTTCGGGTCGCTCTCCGGTTCAACACCAACCGCCATAACAGGCAATTCATCGATTCCGTTCAGGACGGTCCCCGTAAATTCAAGCCTGCCGGTAACCCCGGCCACTCCGGATATTTTCGCCAATTTGGCGACCAGTGTCTTCCCCTCAGGCAGTAAGTTTTTTAAGTTACCCGCTTCATCATCGCTTTTTTGGCGGGTGATTGAATTTATCTGAATATGTCCGGTTTGAAATTTAATAATATTATTGACCCCGTCGCTGTACATCCCCGCCAGTAAAGAGTCGAGTAAAATATAATAAAATATTCCCACCGCAATCGCCAGCGCGGTTAAAACGGTCCGCCGTTTATGACGCCATAAGTTTTTTATGGCTAAGTTCAAATAGAATTTGAACATCTTGACCCTACCTCCTTTCATCGCCGACAATCTTGCCATCGCGCATGGTAATTAGTCTTTGCGCATATTTCATGACCAGTTGATCGTGAGTGGAGAATAAAAAAGTCGCTTTTTTCCTGGCATTTAACTCTTTCATCAGTTCCAGAATAGCGCTGGAATTTTCCGAATCCAGATTGGCGGTAGGTTCATCGGCCAGTATGATCCGGGCGTTCTTCACCAGCGCCCGGGCGATGGCTACCCGTTGCTGTTGTCCTCCGGAAAGGTCCGAGGGACGCCTGTTTTCCAAACCCCGCAAACCAACCTCAGCCAAGATATTTAAAACCCGTTCCTTAATCTCGGATTCAGAATATTTCCGTAATAATACCAGCGGCAGTTCCACATTCTCATAGGCGGTCAATACCGGAATCAAGTTATAGGTCTGGAAGATAAAGCCGATTTTTTCGCGGCGCAAGGCGGCTTTCTCCAGTGGTGAGAGGGCCGACGCATCGGTTTCATCAATCAGCAATTGCCCGGAACCGACCTGATCAAGACAGCCGATTAAATTTAAAAACGTGGTTTTTCCCGAACCGGATGGTCCCGCCAGTGAGGCGAATTCCCCTTGTTCAATGGTTAAATCGATTCCCCGTAAGGCCGGGACTTCCAAGCGGCCATGGCGGTAATTTTTGATAACTCCTTTGGCGGTAACTACATTCATGGTTATCTCTCCCTTCATCTTTGTTCGATTGCTCCTACAGGACATTGCCTAAAACATGATTTACAGGATATACATTCATCCAAGCCGACAACTTGGGATTTTTTGTTAATAACATCATAGATGCCTTTGGGACAGACTTCGATACATTTTCCACACCCGATACAGGCTTTTTGATTGATAGTAATCGCTGCTTTTTGATAAGCGAAAGACATACTGAATTTGACTAAAGGCGACCATCCTTCAAATTCGTTGATTAAATATGCGATTGCGCTACTTATCGCGATATTGTATATAAAAACAGGCAGGTTCAGAATAACTGTAAATATAAAATAGAATAATCCAAATACACCAAGGCCAAAGAACAATGACCATATCCGGATGTTTTTAATGAAACGATACGGATAGATCAGAGCGCTTATCAACGATAATCCGTATACCGCGGGTAAAATAACCCATAACTTATTTAAGCCGATAAAATTAAAGATGAAAACCAGAAAAATAATCGCTAAAATAGGGGCTCCGGCTGCCATCTCCAACCGTTCCCCGGCATTAAAGGTAACTTTTCTGATGTTGCGATTGTTAGGATTCGTTAAATACTCATTAATATCTTTAATCCGAATAGGACCAAACCGGCAATTAAAACCTGTCTGTGCTTTTATTTCCGTTAATGAAACATTGGCGGCGCAAAGCTGAGGGAGGATGATGTTTTTGTTTGCTACTTTTTCTTGAAGATTGACCAGCTTGATTGCCTGGATTATTTTTTCCGTGTTAAAATGATTGGCCAAGGTCGAACACCAAATATTGATCCCGCGACTATCACAAACCAACAGCCAAGCATCCATATCTTTCAATTCCCTAACGACCCTCCGGATGGTTAAATTATAATTTCCGGTTGCCAATATTAATGATTTGTCGCTGGGATTGCCGATTTTGTATAGACCAATGGGTTCGGGATCGGGAAAAAGCCTGAATAGTGACTGGAAAAATGTTTTTAAAAGATGGCTCTTTTGGTATTTTGCCGGCAGAGTTAAATTAGGATCAACGAGAAAACTATTTTTCCGGTTATAATTATAATCTACTCGTAAGAGGACTAAGATTAAAATTAAAAAGAAAAGAGTCTCGATAATAAAAGGCACACTGGACTTTAACAAATAGTCGCCAATAATAAAATGGTTGATAAGGGCAACTAAGGCAAGATAGATCAGCAGGACTTTAATAATAATCAGTTTTATTTGTAAAAGTCCCCTGGCCAAAGCCAAGTCAACCAGGTAGCAGAATATCAAAGCGATGATTAATCCATAAAATATTGACCATTGAACGGCAAAATTTGGCGGCGTTTTATTGATAATTACGAGGTTAAACCACCGGCCGATGCCAAGAATTAGAAAAGTACCAATCAAGGTAACCGGTTTTGCTTTTTTAGCCAGATTATTCATTTTTGCTCCTATTTTTTAATAGAATCCAAAAGATAATAAGGATTAAACTTAAATATAGAATCAAGAAGCAAATCCCCCGTCAACTATGTTGTCTCCCCCTTTGACAAAGGGGATTGGGAGGATTTTGTTTTATTCCAAGCATCCCTGACGACCGGATTTTTACTGAAAAACTGATTCCGGATTTCGCTGGCAACGTTGTTCAGCGGGCAGGCAAAATTCATGCATTGGGAGCAATAGTATTTTTTAAGCGCCCATCCGAAAATAATAACGAATATCAAATAAAGTCCCAATAGAATATAGCTTTTTCCGAATACGGAACAGACCGGCGGATAGCCGAAAATAATAATTAAACCCAAATAAAACACTATTTTTTCACTTAAAGACATTGGACCTGGTCTGTATTTCCATAACTTTGGCGAACCATAATTGGCCCAGCACTTTAAGGTTTTAAGATCCGGTTCGGCATAATGAGGGCAATGGGAACACATAACCCGGATTTCAATCAAGCCAAAATAGGCTACATCAAATAATACCCAGGGAATTAACAGCCAAGGATTGAATTTAAAGATAACTATTCCCGCGATAACAAAGGCGGGAAATGCTATAAGTAAAAACTTTACCAATTGTTTAATATCGAAATGACAACTTAATTG
>JBJKPO010000366.1:0-1675 GCA_046706235.1 Bacillota bacterium
GCTTTAAAATGAATCAGCGGGAAATTGATCACATCTATCTTTGACCGAAATGCGGGGTGGACACCCTTCATTATATAGCCAAGCGAAGACAAGAGGTGGTGGGGATCATTTGTTCCCACTGTCACACCCCTTCTTTGGTTAAAAAAGAAGTTCTGTCCTATCATCAATTGAAATGGGAAGATGAGTTACGGGAGATTTTAAACAACCTGGAAGATCCCTTCGATGAAAACTAAGGACAGAGACAAAAAAACTCCCAAATGGAAGTTGCAAACAAAATGGAAATTCAAAACACGGAGTTTTAACACAAAACCCCTAAATGGAAGTTGCAAACACAACTCTTAAATGGAAGTTCAAAGCACGGAGTTTTAACACAAAACTCTTAAATGGAAGTTCAAAGCACGGAGTTTTAACACAAAACTCCTAAATGGAAGTTGCATATACCGGCACCGTCCGGTATTCAAACTTCCATAATGATGGGCAAAATCATCGGACGGCGCTTCATGCGCCCATAAAGATGCTTGCTCAAAATATCCTTAATCTGGCTTTTCATCGTCGCCCAATCCGAATAGTCGGTACAACGTTCAAAAGCTTGTTTAACCCGATTCCTCGCCTCTTCAATCAAATCCTCCGACTCCCGGACATAAACGAAACCCCTGGAAACAATATCAGGACCGGCGACAATTTTACCATTTTCCTTATCAATGGTAACCACCACGATTAAAATACCATCCTGGGAAAGTTGTTTGCGGTCACGCAGCACAATATTACCGACATCGCCAACCCCGAGTCCGTCGACGAAAACTTTCCCGGAGGCTACCTTGCTTAAAATCCGGATTTTATCACCCGTAATTTCGATAATATCACCGTTTTCGGCAATGACTACATTTTCGCTTTCAACACAAACCTCAACCGCTAAACGGGCATGCTGGACTAAGTGACGGTATTCGCCATGGACCGGTATGAAGAATTTGGGTTTGGTTAAATTCATCATTAACTTTAACTCTTCCTGACTAGCGTGACCGGAAACATGAATTCCCGAAACCGATTCATAAATTACGGTAGCCCCCTGTTTAAAAAGATGATTAATAGTTCGAGCTACATATTTTTCATTACCGGGAATGGCCGATGCCGAAATAATTATCGTATCACCGGGGACAATAGTAATCTTTTTATGTTCGGAAATCGCCATCCGGGAAAGAGCCGACATGGGTTCCCCCTGACTTCCGGTTGTAATGACGGTAATTTTTTCGGGTGGATATCGATCCAGGTCATCCAAATCAATTAAAATTCCGTTAGGAACCTGCAAATAACCCAGTTCTATTCCGATATTGGCGACATTAAGCATGCTTCTTCCGGCAAAAGCGATTTTACGGCCAAATTGACTGGCGGTATCAATGATTTGCTGGATTCGATGAATATTGGAAGCAAAAGTGGCGACCAAAATCCGGCCTGGAGCCTTTAGAAATAATTCTTCAAAGGTTTTGGTCAATTCTCTTTCAGAAGGCGTATAGCCGGTTTTTTCCACATTAGTACTGTCGGAAAGTAAGACTAATACCCCCTTATCTCCCAGTTCGGCTAATTTACGGAAATCGGTTACTTTTCCATCAACCGGCGTATGATCAAACTTGAAATCGGCCGTATGCAAAATAATGCCGACCGGAGTATGGATCGCCAG